>JAICVW010000003.1 GCA_025935105.1 Nitrososphaeraceae archaeon | reverse complement strand
GACCCGATTAGAGTAATAACAAATCTAAGCTCTGGAAAAATGGGACACGCCTTAGCTGAAGAAGCTTCTTGCTTTGGGGCGCAAGTTAGCCTCATATCTGGTCATGTATCACAACCTCCTCCATCTCTAGTAAATCAAAAAAATCTCTTTAATGTCAGTACTACTGAAGAGATGAAGTCTGCCGTGATCTCGGAATTGTCATCAAAAAGATTTGATATCGCAATATTTTGTGCCGCCGTGACTGACTTTACCCCCCTCCAAGCCTCCACTAATAAAATAATGACTGAGAAGGGCAAAATTTTATTGCGTTTGTCTCCTACGCCAAAAGTAATAGATCAAGTAAGACAATATAGCAAAAATAGGGAATTGTTTCTAGTTGCGTTTAAAGCGGAGCATCGCGTTTCAAACTCATATCTAATCGACCGTGCTTACCATAAAATGCATGAGTGTGACGCAGACATGGTTATTGCCAACGATTTGGGACGGAGAGGCTGTTGGGCAGGTTCTGACCAAAGTGAGGTCTTTATAGTTCATAAGCAAATGAAAGTTACCCATTTCGCACTACAGGATAAACACTTGATAGCAAGAAAAATACTTCGGCGCATTTCTCAATCAATCACTAAAGGAACACGGGTATTGTAAGAATTGTGTCATTGGTATGCCCCTAAACGACCTGAGCTACATCTATTCAAGGCGGTTTTTGCCAAGTTTAAGCCCTAGCGATTCGCTATCATGGAATATGGATCTACTATCGTATATCTTGTATAGTAGTACTAAAATGTATATATTCTAATTTCCTTTTTTCCCACCACTTTTCCTTCAAATCTGGCTGTTATGGTTTAGAGTACAAGAAGATCTTTAGTGAAGGTATTCAATACTTGAGGCTTACCGCTGTTAACTACTATGCTATCTTCAACTCTTATTCCAAACTTACCTGTCTTATAAATTCCGGGCTCAACTGTGACAACCATGTTTTGTCTGAGAACTTGTTGGTTAGTATTTCTCAGCCAAGGAGGCTCATGTACTTCTAGGCCTAGTCCATGGCCGGTTGAATGGATAAACTCCTCACCATAACCGTGATTATTAATCAGTTGTCTACAAGTATAATCCACTTGCTCACATGTTACTCCTTCTCTGAGGGAATTGATGCCCTCTTGTTGAGAGGATCTGACAATTTCATATGCCTCTTTCTCTTCAGACGTTACCCTCCCTAATGCAAACGTTCGAGTCGCATCCACTACATAATATAAGTACCTAAACGTCAGGTCGACAACGATTAAGTCACCATCAACAAATTTTCGTGTTGAGACTTGCGAATGTGGGAACGCCGCATTTGGGCCACCTGCAATTATTATCGGATTTAGTGTGGATTTGGTATAAACGGCATTTGCCCCCATTTGCATAGCCTCAAACACAACTTTGGCTTGCAAGGCTCTCTCAGTTTGACCTCTCTTGATTTCAGTAGTTACGATTTCATACAAATCATCGAGGATCTTCGCCCCTTTAGATAGCACAGGTATTTCTGCCTGATCCTTGATCATTCTTCCTTGGGATAAGATATCTGCATCTACAACAACGCTTGCTTCAGCTCTTTTGAAAACAGCCGCTAGAGATGGGTGATCTACAAAATCAACGCACACCTTACGTCTTCGGACGTTCTCTGTGAATGTTTTGATTAAATGAGATCCTCTATCAGAGGAAATAATCTCACAATCATCAGAATCCTTTTCTGCTCTGGAAGCTTCCAATTTTGGAACAATCAACTTAATTTTGTTAGAGTCACAGATAGCAATCGCCTCGCCCCAAAAATTTGTTAGGTAAAAAACGTTCTCTGGCAGAAATGTGCCCAGCACGTCAAAACCTCTGCTCTGAGCGATACTCATGAGTTTGGATCTTCGAGAGTTCATTTCTATTATTGAAGCATCACCATCTTATGATTCTAATCGAAAGCAGAGGTATTACTGAGACAATAAGATTAACAAAGCTGTCAAATTACACGACAATAGATGGATTAAGAAGCCAGAATGTAGTTTTAAATATAGGAAACTAATTGGGTCACTTAATAATGGAAAACCTGGTTATGCTCCCTGGTCCCACAAATGTGTCTGACAGAGTCATGAATGCTATGCTGACACGAATGATTAATCACAGGAGCGACGACTTTCGGGCTCTGTACAAGAGCATCATTGAAAAGACACAAATGGTATTCCAAACGATGAATGACATAGTTGTACTTTCATCCTCTGGGACTGGTGCGGTAGAAGCCTCAGTTGTCAACCTAATTAGGCGAAAGGACAAAGTGGTTATACCTGTGAACGGAGAATTTGGGACGCGCCTGGCAGACTTAATAGACAGTTGGGGAGGGGAGACAATACGTGTCAATTCCCCTTATGGCCAAAATCCTGATTATTCTGAATTCGAGGAAGCATTTGACAAAAACAAAGACATCAAGGCCCTTTACGCGGTCTACAACGAAACTTCAACGGGAACAACGTTAAGATATTTGGACAAGCTTAGTCAATTATGTTCAGAAAGGGGAGTCTTTTTTGTCGTTGATGCAGTTTCAATACTTGGTGGTGACGAGCTGCCAGTAGATAAGTGGAATGTCGATATTTGCGTTACTACGTCGCAAAAGGCATTGGCTGCCCCACCAGGCGTATCACCCATTTCAATAAGTGCTAGGGCAAAGAAATACATGCTGGAAAACCCACCACCTACCCAATACTTCAATTTGAAGAGATACTTCAAGTACTTTGAAGCGAATTTTGAGACACCGTTCACTCCTGCTTTGCCACTTTTCAATGCATACAATGAAGCACTGGCTTTAGTCCTTGAGGAGGGGTTGGACAAGAGGATAGAACGACATAAAGCTTGTGCAGAAGCCTTCTACGCCGGATTGAGTTCCATGGGTTTTTCGCCATTCGCAAGAGATAACGCAAGAAGTAACTTGGTCATAGCAGTCAACTACCGTCAAGGTATGAACGACAAAACATTTAGGGATTTGTTGTCCCAGCAATTTAGGGTACTGGTAGCTGGAGGCTTTGGCAACCTAAAGGGAAAGGTATTTAGAATCGGATCTATGGGTGAAGTTAACAAATATCACGTTATGAGGACTCTCTCTTCCATTGCGTCAGTTATGAATATTTTAGGATTAGAAGTTAACTCTGAGTATAATTCCATTGCACTAAAGAGGCTACATGGCATAGTCTAGACTGCAGAATACAATGAAGCTTAATATATGGTAATCCGATTTCAAATTTTATGACTTTAGAGAAGGGCTCTCTTATACTAATTAATTATACTGCTAACATAAAGGATACTGACAAGATTTTTGAAACTACTGATGAGCAAGAGGCAAAGAAGTCTAATGTATATGATCCGGCGCGCAAGTATACCCCAAGACTCGTATCGGTAGGGGAAGGTTGGGTGCTGAAAGGCTTAGACGAGGCCTTGGCAAATGCAAATGGTGGTGACAAAATTAATGTTGACGTTCCTCCTGAGAAAGCATTTGGAGAAAGGATCCCAAGTAAGGTAAGGATGATTGCCATGAGAAAGCTTGGGGATAAAGCAGATGAAGTCAAAATAGGGGATGAGGTAGAAATTGACCAACGTCCAGGGATAGTTAGATTCATGGGATCAGGCAGGGTTCAAGTCGATTTCAACCACAGATTTGCTGGCCGCACCCTAACTTACAAGGTAGATATTATCAAGAAACTCGAGAATGAAGAGGAAAAAGTGCAATCTCTCATTAGGCGAAGATTACCATCGGACGATGCCAAGTTAACTTTTTCTATCGACGGAGAGAATTTGATTATCGAGATTCCAGAAGAATCCTTCTTGACTGAAGGCTTACAAGCAATCAAACGAGGAATGGCGACTGATATATTCAAATATGTTCCCAAAATAACCAGAATCAAATTTACAGAGACCTATGAATCGACCAGATCTTTCGATCAAGTCAGCAGGATAGAGGATAGTACAGAGCAGAAATGAGCTTGGCCAGCTATTCGTAAATTTTTTAGACATTTAAGAGGAATTGGGTTGATTATATGACCTTCGCTGATTTTGCTAATTCAAACGCCGATCTCTTGTCTAGCTTAGCCCGGTTAAGTATAGTATATCTGTCAGGTCTTAGGGTTTGTGCAGCTATCAAAGAGCTCACTACCTGTGGTTCGCTTAGATTTATTTGCTTAGCTTTTGTTGGGGCACCTACTGCCTCCAAAGTTTCTATTATGAGTTCCCAGTCAACGTCGTGAAGTTTTGCCATCATTATAGTGCCCAGCCCAACGCGTTCGCCATGAAGCCCGTAATTCGGACCGACCAAGTACTCGACAGCATGGCTAAAAAGGTGCTCTGAGCCCGAACATGGCCTACTGCTTCCAGCGATACATGCAGCAACCCCCGCGCTAATTAGGGCCTCTACCACAATACGAATACCATATCGGTTCTTGGTACGTAATTCGTTTGATTCGTTAAGTATAATTTTTGCACTCATACACGCGAGATTTGCTGCATAACTCCCAAAATATTCATTGTTCTCATCCCTAGCAAGCTCCCAATCTTTAGTTGCTGTAATCTTCGCAACGAGATCGCCACAGCCGCTGGCCATAAGTCGTTGTGGCGCCTCGGCTAGCAGTGATGTGTCAGCCAATACCCCTGAAGGTGTTTTTGCCTTTATAGAAAATGGCTTGTTTGAGCCCCTTATCGATACGAACGGACTGGCAATGCCATCGTGTGAGGCAGAGGTAGGAACACTAATGAACGGCTTATTGAGATGATATGCAGTCATTTTAGCAACGTCTACCGCCCTGCCACCTCCAAGAGCGATAATGAAATCCGGAATATCTTTGATAAGTGACCTTTTCAATTTTAGGACTGAACTGACAGATGAATCTGCCACAATATGCCAGGTGGCCTTAACCGGAGACGTTTTGAATGATGACTTGCATTCTGATCCTGCCCTTTTCTTTACTGTTCTTCCAGTTACGAAGGCAATTGTAGATCCAACATAACCTATATCCTGCACGAATTCACTTAAGCTGGAGATTACACCGTCTCCTATAAGGATCTTTCTTGGCAGTTCCATCAAGTGGGCAGGCGGAGAAGTCAAGGCACAACGATAGGTATTGGATGTATTTAATCTTGTTTCGATCCAGAATAATTAATATTGCAAATGAGGGCCGAGAGATCACTCAAAGACTAGCGAAGTCAAACAAATCACCCGGGGTTGACATAACAACGTTTAGTGAATACTTCCCGCTTATAGTAACGTCAGCTTCATAAATTAAATAATACTAAACAACCTTTCTTCCCATCTCGTTGCATCAATTCGGCCTGATGATAGCAAACGTGAGCCGTACTTAGTCCTCTTCGCTAGCTGACTCTGGTGATAGACTCGTACTTGAGGCAACATCTGCTGTAGCATACCCTCTTCCCACTTTGGTAATCCTAATCCTCACGCCATCTCCAATCTTGGTACCGGCTACGAAGATGACCAAACCTTCTACCTTAGCGACCCCTGCGTCGCCTCGTCTACTCATGGATTCAATCTTTACGTCAAATTCCTCGCCAACCTTAACTGGTGCTGCTCTAAAAGGCTTAGTCCCATTGAAGGCCGATCGTCGCCCCCCATAACTTCCACTATAATCTCGTTCACCGCTTCTGCGGCCTTGTAATTCATCACCAGGTGAGTTTCTATCTTCCAAAGTATCTCAGAGATATTATTAGACACTATTTCAATATTGGTGTGTCACGGATTTAGAAATTTAGTGGACTTGACGAATATCGACATTATTTTTCCACTTTCAGATCGAAAACACTCAATATATGCCGACTTGTTTGTAATCATGTCCTGGATTTGTTCAATAATGGTATAGCTGCGACTATGATTTGATATTCCAAAAAAATGCATGACATAGAAAACCAGTTTAGTTAGCTTGTTGAAGACTGTCAAAACCAGGATTTTGGATAGCTGTAGAACCAATACCAGTTTATGAAAAAATGGAAATGATCGCGCTAATTAATTCATAGTTTTATTAGTAAGATTCACGGGAAACGGAAAACAGAGATGGAGGAGTCTGCGCTGGGCTCTAAAAGTGCCCATATGACTATGGCCGATACTCTCGTCAGTATACAACAAATGGCCAGTTCATGTTGGGAAATATTTAGATAGTAGTAGGAGACAGATCAAAAATAAACTGTCTCACTCAGATTTTGCTGGCCAGAATATTATGGCTGCTATACTAAAAAACTTGCCCAACGAAGCTGAGCTTACAAAGATCGAATATGAGGGACCAAGGCTTGCTCTTTATTCTACAAATCCAACATACCTGTTCAAAAATCCTCAGACAGTCTCTAATATGGTCAACCTTATTAAAAAAAGGATTGTAGTAAGAATTGACGAATCCTTACGTCAGCCCGAACACGAGGCTGCTGAAGTCATCAAGAGAAACCTATCTGAGGAAATAGGAGTCAAAAGTATCTTCTTTGACCCAGCACTTGGCGAAGCAACGGTCTTTGCGGATAAACCGTCCATGCTTAGGACCCAAGAAGTACCTGTCGAAATCAGTTTGGCCGGGGAGATAGGTTGGAAGTTAAACATCAAGAAAGCGCCGAACACTTTCACGACACTAGAAGCGATTAATAGCATCCTGAAAAACACTGTGTCTCAACGAGTTCGTTTTCTAAAGGAAATTGGTGAGAAAATTTTTCGGACAAAGTTGAGTGACCTAGTGGAAGCGAATCTAATGACTTTAGGTGGATTCGGGGAAACCGGCAGGTCTTCTATCCTTCTGTCCACCCACGAAAGCAGGATCTTGCTTGACTGCGGATTGAACATGTCTAGCAAGGAATCAATAAGAAAATTTCCTCGCTTGGATACTTTAGGGTTTAACTTGAATGAACTCGATGGAATCGTGTTGAGTCATGCACATCTTGATCACACTGGCTTTTTGCCAACTTTGTTCAAATTTGGGTTCGAAGGTCCGATATACTGCTCCGATCCTACGCTACCCCTAATGTATATCTTACAAACAGAATACTTGCGAAGTGTAGGATCAGATACTCCCTTTTCTGGAAAGGATATCGAGCAAGTAGTTATACATACATGTCCCCTTTCATTCGATACTGTTACAGATATTTCACCCGATATTAAACTGACTTTATGTAACGCTGGTCATATCTTAGGATCTGCACTTGTGCACCTGCATATAGGAAATGGAGATCACAATCTCCTATACGCTGGGGACTTGAGATACGCCAAAGGCGAGCAGTTAGACAATGCTGTATGGAATTTTCCTAGAGTAGAAACAATCGTCATTGAAAGCATTTATGGAGATAAGGATACATTTCCACGCCACGAAGTAGCAGATAATCTTCTCATAGCTGAAGTCAATGATACGGTATCTAAAGGAGGCTCCGTGTTGTTGCCTGTCCCGACTATAGGATTGGCTCAAGAGCTAATGCTGAGCATAAAGAGGCACATTCAAGCAAGTAGGATCAATGCTACAAAAATATTAGTGGAAAGGGCAATTTCGGAAGCTTGTTCCATATATGAAATCTTTCCAGAATATCTGTCTAGGGAATTTAGTAAGAAGATACTCAATCTAGAGAAGCCATTTCAAGATGAATTTGTTTTTGTGGACTCCGTGATCTTAGATAAAACTCCAGCGATAATATTTTCCCCTTCATCAATGTTAGTTGGTGGACCTTCGGTAAGTTATCTAGAACAAATCTCTGACAATCCCATGAATAAAATCATATTAACAGGGTTCCAGGCAGATGGCACTCCTGGGCGGCTATTACAAGACGGAGGACTGGAGATTCCTCTTTGCGGAAAAGTAATCAAAATTAAGTGCCAAGTTCAAACAATCGAAGGCTTGAGTACACATAGCGACCACGGCCAAACGTTGGCTTACGTTGGCAAGCTTAGACACAAGCTTCGGAGAATTTTAGTGAACCAAGGCGAGAAGTCTAGTGCACATGCTCTTGCAAGCTCCCTAAACCGGAATTTCAAAATCCTGACTCAACACCCAACTGTGCAAGAATCAATTAGATTAGTTTAATTTATTCTCATAACTTTAACGCAAGATCTAGAGCATTCTTATTATTCGGAATTAGCTTGCATAGCTTAGTTCACGAACGCGACTGCTAACTTAGTTCTGGCGTACCTCGCCATATTTTGACTGTTGGTGGCATAATAACTACGCGCTCTTCTCCCAATCTAGCGATATCTCCGCCCAGGGACTGCACATGGTGATAAAGATCATCCATTGCTTTACGCAGTTCGACAACATCTTTCTGAGCCAAGGGAGTGACTCTCAGTATTAGAATCATATGCTTCTTTGCATCATCTTTAATGCTTGGAATATCTCTCAAGTTTCTAAGAGTTATCGCTTTCAGATATATTGGCGGTTCTTGAGTATGCATGAATCAACCTACTCTTTCTTTCAAAAAACAACGCAATTTGCAAATAGTTATGCCGGTCAACAGTGATTAACCGAGTGGTTCATTTAGATTCGTAATTTTTCGATATCTCTTGTATCCATCGGGAATGTGGAGAGGTTGCTTGTTTTGCCATCGTGAGATATAACAACTTCAGACTCGAATTCACGTGGCGAATCAGAGTAACGAAGTACCATCTGTGACGCTTTCTCCACCTGCGAGTGTTCGTAGCGATTGGTCCGCAAAATGCCAATTGGCCCAGGGAAATCCTTTGCTTCAATAAGTACATCAAATTCGCAAATAAAGGAACGCAGCTTAAAATTCTCTGATTCATTTCGGCCTATGATGAGCTTTGTGAACCTTGACAGCCTAAAGTGTCGGCCGAGCTTAAGCAGTTCTATATCATTGTCGCTCGGAAGTTCGTCAACTTGCAGATGTTGCATCAGATCCCTAATCCTTTTCGAAAACTGTGGGTCGGTTAAAAGGCACCCTCCAGCAGCATTGGGAGGGTCAAGTATCCCGAACTTCTTGGCCAGGGAAAGCTGGGTTTTACGCGACCTGCCAGAAATATTACATAAGTCTCCACGGTTGACCCCTCCATTAATCTCCACGTATGTTGCAGGAAAAGACTTCGCTGAAAGCGGCCTTAATATCATACCCTTCGTATGTGTTTCTTCCTCTATTATTTTTAGGGCCCGCGGGTTCTGACTCATTGGCCTCTGATGCAATACCTCGCCTGTAATTATGAACTCAGCGCCTGTTTTCAGCATATGTTCCTTGGCTGAGCGGTACATCATGCTTCTACAATCTATACATGGATTCATTCCAGAACCAAAGCCAAACTTGGGTCGCTTAAGCATTCTGAGGTACTCCTTGCCGAAATAAACAGTCTTGAGTGGGATATTCAGATCACTAGCTACTTCTTTAACTTTATGGCCACATCCTTTGCCACAATCAAAATCACAAAAGGGAGTTTTAATTGCTATAGCTTCGATTTCAATTCCTTGTTCTAGCATCATTTTGACTGCCAAAGTACTGTCCAGCCCACCAGACAATAACGCGACTCCCTTTGGCTTTGACTGTTTCGATGCTTGGTCCACAGTGGTTTTTTCCGAATCGCTCTTAGACATCAGTTAGTCAGCTCCGAGTAGGTTAACGGTAATATAACCCTAGTAGCGAGATCAAATACATTACTACATGTATTGAAAATGTAACATTGACTTTTGATTCTTTGCAATAGCAACCGGTAGAATCCATTTAGAAATCTCTTCAAAGGATTGACATTTATTCTCCTTTGATCTGGATATATTCGATACCGAGTTAGTGCCTTACACTTGACTTTCTAGATTACCATTGTTTCAAATCCTCTTGTGGATTAGAATAGCCGCGTTTGATATGAATTCTAATGAAGGAGATTAAGTGCAAATATCATGAACAGAAGCATCTTTTCGATTGGAGTCAATATTATGCTCCCGCAATCTATATGTCACATTTCCAATTTTGGCATCAATCGGCCAATCAAACAATCATCCCCAACTGGGAGTTCAGATGAAATGTGCAAGTGTAATAGACGGATGGATTTCCCTTAAAGCATCTAGATTTATTTCTCCCGAGGATATCGATTTCAAAAATTCTTTCAGCTAACTAGATTCCATAAGTGTATGACATACTAATTTCAATTAATAGGAGATCTTAAAGGTTCGAAAACCAGCAGAGCTGTTCTCAGATTATTAGATGTATGAACTTCTATCCTTTTGTCGATGTTAGTATATTTTTCAACCTCTTTTTAAATACTATACCGTGTACAACGAGGCTTTGAAGCAAGTTTTTTTCATGAGCAATCTATAATGAGGTTTATCAAAAAACCCATCCAAATAGATGAGGTCACAAGGTGGGCAATAGATGTACTAGTATGCTTTTACCAGCATGCTCCCCAACTTAAGAACAAAAATCTGTTTTGAATTTTCAAATTGGTTATGTACATGACATTATCATTATTCTAAAAATATCATGATGCGAAGAAGATAAGTTTGCTTCATACTAAGACAACTGAGAGTGGATTATCAATAAAGTAATGACTGCTAATACTAGAATAATATACAACTTCAACTGAACCTAAGTCGTTGCAAGCAAGGTTTGCTTGTAAACATCGTACGGATCATGATTCAATTTGTAGCCATAATGATGCCAGACAGGAGTGTTGACAAATATTATACTAGGGAAGACTAACTTAGTGGCGTAACACAATTTTTTTGAAATTTGGGCTACATTTTTACAGTACCTATATGTGCTTGGTACACCCCGCATAATGCAATTTCTGGGGTAACAAGTGGCTGAAAACACATCTTAAGATCATTGTAACAGCAGGTCAAAACCTGGAAGCATAGAAGATGTAAATGTAGCTGTATAATCTAATGATATGGTAGTCAAATATGACCAAGGATTAGAAGCCATGCGCACTATTTCCATCTGCTTTCGTATTCGAAGCTTTTTCTATCGAGAAATAATGTGCTAAAAACACGTTTTGTATCTGATCTTGGGTCTTGGTTGAGGTTAGTCGAAGAAATTATTAATGACTTACTACGCCTTTGTTCGTCAGCATCTACACCGAGCTTTATTTTATAACAATAATCAACATAGCAACCTAGAATCAACGGTAGGAATCAACGGCAGGAGACTTAGTGTTTTGTCTCAGTATTACAGAACAAAAAGGTTTTAACTTTTGTGAATCTAGTACTACACAATTAATTCTGCCTAATTTACTGAATGTACGAAACCATTTTATCGCCAGTGTTCGTTTATAATCAGTGAGATTGAACAACTCGCTACTCTGACAACGCACTAGATGTATGACCATAAACAATTAGATGATTAAAATTCTTGTCTTTCATAATTTTTGTTACGGTATTTGGCACTTGACGAGCAATACTAAATGGCTCATCGAGCTAAAGCTTACAACAATTGCAATTCTATCTCTATCTATCCCTCTTTGGGTAACCGTCATCGTCCAATGGTCCCCTTGAATATACTTTCAATCTATTGACCCCAGCCTAACGCCAGGATTTCTATTTGCAATGGAACTATCCAATATATAACATGGAATGACATTATTACGGACATTGGATCCATTTGATAAGATAATGCTGAGTTCAATTTACGTGAGTGGATTGTACCCAAATATTCCACCTTTGGATCGCCTAAGATCTCACTTTCCCTTACCTCTAGAGCTTTACAATCGAAAAATTCAAGAACTAGTTAATTTAGGATTGGTGGAAGTTGGAAACAAATCACGATTAACTTTTCTAGGCAGAGGTGCCATTAAAGTTGTCCTAGTCGGAGGAGTGTTTGACTTGATACATCCTGGACACATACGTACTCTAAAAGCAGCAAAATCGCATGGCGATGTTTTGGTCGTAGTGGTTGCTAGGACTTCTACAGCGGTAATGATAAAGAAAGACAGAACGATATACCATGAAGAGGGGCTTCGTTTGGAATTGGTGTCCTCTTTAAACGTTGTCGACCTAGCCATACTGGGGCGGGAAGGGACGTTGTTTGACACAGTAGAGTATATAAAGCCCGATATAATCGCACTGGGGTACGATCAATTTCATAGTGAAAAGGAAATCGCAGCGAATTGTCTGGAGCGAAAATTAACCACAAGAGTGGTTAGGCTAACCACGCCGTTGCCGGCCTCAAAGAGTTCAATAATTAAAGAACAGCTAGGTGAATCCTTCTACAGATTATGAAGAGCGCGAGCTCGTTATTTTTGAGGCTTGGTGATTTCTCATCATGGCTAGTGGTGAACAAATAATCTTATCTTGACTGTATCCCCGTTGCGAATCCCTGCAATCCCCTTAATAGAGACAGGAGCTATAATTTCCAACGTGCTCTCATCATAGTGTGTTCGTTCCAATACGATGACAGCTGCATCCTTGATTAAGTCTCCATTGATCTGTGCAGGATAGCATTTCGCCCACCCGTAGCTTCTTTTAGAATCACTGAAGCCACTGATAAAAACAGCCCTATAGGCTCCGATCCCACGTCTGGCGTCTCTGAATACTTTGTCAACAAGCTTCACATTTAAAGTCCCAGGATATGGAACGTAGCCCAATTTATCCTGAAATTGCTGACGGTACCCGTTTAATGACATATAATAAGCTCCCTCACCCATGCCAGAAACTACTCTGCCCTCAAAGTTGATTGTATCAGGAGGGTTCGATTCGATGGCCGCCTTTAGTGTCGAAAATAATCCTTCAACAGCTGCATATCCCTTTTCTGTTAGTTTAACTCTAAACGTCTGACCTTTCTTGACCCGATCTATATATCCGGCAGCGTCAAGGTCTTGGAGATGTTTTGAGGCTGCTTGCTGCGATTTCATTATATTCTTGGCTAGGTCTGTCGTCGTTAATTCTATAAAGCTATATTTTGCTCCTAACGTCAAGAGTTTGGTCATTGTTAAGATATGTTGCAGCTTAATTTGCGACATCCCATTCAGTTACTAATACCCATATCCCCAAAGGTCCTTACCTGGATATCCCCAGATTTTCTGAGCTCACCAGTTCTGTGGCCAACTATAAATTCAATTCCTACCTTATCCGCAGCATCAACCAATCGCTGCGTCACTATGCCATCCAACACAAGCATCTTCCCCCCCTCAGTATGATCCAGCTTCTTAACCACGTCTGAGACTGGTACTTTGAGTAATACCCTCATAGAACCATCTAAAATCACTGCCTCTAAAGTTTCATTGATTTGAGGATACACGCCCTTAACGGCGGACAAAATGTTCGTATCTTTTTCGACGGAAGGGAGGCGTTCAATTTCAGAATTGGCTCGTGATTCCCGTTCGACCTCCCGAACATAATCGTGCCTATCTCTCTTAATCTCTTGTTTCTTGTCTGACTGCAGAAACGGGTGGGTCTCCTGTACATTCTGGCCAGAGAAGGCTGACACCTCTTTGAGTATCTCCGCAATCTCGAGTGGAGTACAATCTTCGACCTCCCTTCCAACAGGAGCCCTCAAGACTTGGTCTATAGTTACTACTCCATGTAATTCTTTGAGGATCAGATCACCTGCTCGATCACCATCAAGGAATGCAATAACTTTTCGACCTTGGGTCAGTTTGACTATAGTTTCATCAATTTTTGCTCCTTCGATGGCAATAGCGTTATCAAATCCCGCGCGCAATAAGTTGATTACATCGGCTCGTCCTTCAACCAGGATTATCCAGTCAGATTCAAATACACCCGTCCCGCAAGCTAACTGCGCTTTTCCGAAAGCAGTAAGTTTACCAGGCTTGCTTGCGTCATAAACATCTTTAAGCATTTCTTCCCCTTCGCTGATGGTTTTAGTTGCCCACTCCTGTACGATCCTCTTTGCCCTATCGACAATTACTTTCTTCTTAATCGCACGGATATCGTCGATTCCACTAAGGGCAAATTTAGCTTGAAACGGCCCAACTTTATCAATACTCTCTATGGCAGCTGCGATGAGCGCAGCGGTCGAGATATCGGTGCTCATAGGAATGACTGCATCCCCTCTTGCCATATTAGACTTGGTGTCGACATTAACCTCGATTCTTCCTACCTTAGATACCTTTTGTAATTCGTTCAAATTCATCTCAGGGCCAAGAAGTCCTTCAGTCTGGCCAAAAATTGCTCCGATAATATCAGCCTTTTCAACCAATCCGTCAACCTCAAATTTTAATTTAACGTGATACTTTACAATACCTGTGTTAGGCAATCTCATAACCTCATATTCTTAAATTATCTCTAGGGTGAGTAGGCTCGAATATAAGTGCTTACCTATAATTATGGCAGAATGCGGTAGCCCATCGACACAGATTTATAAATAAAAATGCAAGTCCCTCCGATTACCCACAATCCCTAGTAGAAACGGCTTATATCCCGCGAGATCTTCGATGTGTCTGATTTTTCCATTACCAATTCGCGCAAGTGCACTTTTGTAAAACAAGGTAACTTGGTTCCCATTCAATTGGAGTCTACTCACAAGTTCACTGGTCAAGCGTTTCCCTGTCCTATCCATATCAAATAGTAGTATTATCTTGTTTCGAACCATAGAATGAGAATCGACAAAGTCGGTTACGCCCTTAAACTTATTGAATAATGTCGATTCCCCATTGAAACCTATGCTAGCTAATGCCTCTGCATCCCTCTTTCCTTCAACTACGATTATTGAGCCGCATTTAGATTCTTCGTTGAGCATTTTAACTATGTTTTGTAAGCGATCAACTGTAGCGTCATCCAAAACGGTCTGCCGCATAAGAAGCATATACATTCGAAACATTTAACAATTTGTGCGAGTTTTATAATGACTGCGGTTTGGTTTGTTAATTTTATCTACCGACCTAACGAAAAACTAATCTTCACCGTCTCTTACTAAACAGTTCTTTCATAAAAATGAGATTAAACGAAGTCCACAACTTACTGAAGTCTAAATCAGATACCTATACTGGTTAACATAAGTTCGTCAGCTTTTTTAGGTCATATTGCCCCGTATGGATGCCCAACTGATTAATAGGTAATTATGGTTAGTCAGTATAGTTTGGAGCTCAAAGTGTGAATTAAAGTATGAATTGGATTTTGAACCGGTTTTTCTTTTAATCCGTGCAAAGACATTGGCTCCTGCAACGATTAATTGGGGTCATGTCATATCAATAACCCTAATGAAAAAAAATATGGTTTTGTAAAAAACTGAAAGCTGTAGATCCATTTTTGATGAATATATTCAACAAAAACCATTTCTGTTTTACCTTAAACAATGCGAAAATAGAATTTGTAGAAGGGGTTATAATGCTGCCATAATACCATTTCTGAGACTCAAAGCATCAATAAGACCCTCAGCATATCCGATGCTGAGGATGGCCAGCTCAGGCTTTCCTTGTTCTAAAAACTTTTCGGCATCATCAATATAGCATTCTGCATTGCACAATATGCCTGAAGTTACCTCGTTAAGTCGTCCATTGGCGGTTTCAACTAGTCTTCTTATATCTGACAATGCTCCTCTCGCCATAGGAGCATATCGATTAATCAGCTCTGCTGGCATATTTTGAATAAATTTAGTATTGTCCCTGGGTTCACTGATATTCCGAGTCAAGGTCATCAGGGCATCTAATTCAGTAAAGTGTAAACTTCCTGTAACGATAATCGAATGTGGCCCACACCCAAAACACATAGAAGTGAGAGATTTAATTGTGCCAGATATCATTCTCTGATCTGATGTACCGACTCTAGAGACCACTACTACGAATGTATCTTCCAAAAAGACCTTTCGTCCTAATTGATTCTCTGTTCGTAACATGGCTTGCAAGGCCCATCCGGGGTCCAAAAAAAAATGACCATTTAGTCGGTTATCATATTCAGTCAAGATGAGTGTATGGTTGCTGTTAATCAAATTCTGATAGGTTGTAGCATAAACACTTACTCTAGAGAGCGGTTCAGAGGTAATTGTCACAGTTTTTCCAAATTTATACATGTGAAGGCCCACCTCACCAATTAATGAAGTAATTCCAGACGCCCCATGGATGATATCAACTTTAATTGATCTTTTAATCGCCCTAACATAAAGTTCAATGAGAGTAGTAGCAATAAATGGATCGCCGTAGGTTAAAATTGCGACGTCAGTTTTTTGCGCTTGTTTAAGAATTTCTCTTCCATCTTCAATGAACCATCTTTTTGCAGAACGTATATTGATATTTAGACCATGTATCCTCGCCAGCATATTCAAACCTTCTATGTCCTGATCAGAAACGAATCCAGTAAATCTTTCCAAGTAGACAGTATCGCACTTGCTTAGTATGTGTAGTGCATGCATACTGAGACCCCTGTGACCACTTACCCCTATACCAACGAATCTAAGCATTGAATGAAGAGTTTGTGACCGGTCTATATTTTAAACTGAGTTCGTCTTTTCTCTGGCAGTAGTGTGAAGTCTAGTGAGGTGTACCAATGCCCTGCTGATCACTTCGATACTGCACACATACTGTGAAATGTTGACGTGCTCGTCTGGGGTATGGGAGGCGTGTGACTCACCAGGGCCGTATGTGACAACTGGAACGTGAGAAGTCGTACCCAGGACGTTCATGTCTCCCGTACCTGTTTTGCGAATCAAGGTTGCACGTGTCTTGCATACATCAAGAATAGACAACGAAAGTGCTCTGACGATGGACGATGATCTATTAGCCTCGAATGGCTCCGTTCTGTCCTCAATCCTGTAACTTGCCTTGACTAATTTTTCACTCGCCGTCTTTTCGATGATAACTTTCAGTTTTTCAAGCACATTTTCGCAATTAGTAGATGTGGGAATACGAATGTCTATTGTGATTTTGCATTTTTGTGGAGTCACGTTATGACTGGAACCTCCAGTAATCTCTGTAAGAGAACAGCTGATCAAATTTGCCCGATTTCCATCGCCTAGTTCTGGAGATGTAATCTCGGTCTTTATCGCATTCCAGAATCCGTAGATTTCTTCAATCGAATTCTTTGCTAACCAGGGTGCACTTGCGTGTGTGCTCTTGCCTACATCACACGTGAGCCTTATAGCAAGTCTGCCCTTATAGCCTATGGTAATATTTCCAATTCCGCTTGGCTCGCCAAAGATTGCGTAGTCAAATTGAATCTTGCTTTTCGCCAGGTGTTTGACTCCGGTGGCATTTCCTTCTTCATCGACTAAACCGGCAAAAATTATCGTGCCTGTAGGTTTTTGAAATTCAGAAGCGGCGAGCAGCATTGCAATTAGAGCTGCTTTCGCATCAGATGCGCCCCTTCCATAAATAAGTCCATCCTCAATTCTTACAGGAATTTGTCCAGGAACAGTGTCCATGTGACCGCAGAGTAGTATCTTAGGTTCACCTGTGCCCTTGACAGCTACCAAGTTCCCTACACTGTCAATATGAGCCTGTTCAAATCCCAATTCATTGATACAAGTCTCTTTAAGCATCGCTGCTAACGATGCTTCTGAACGTGAGGGTGTATAAAGTCGTAAGGCACGAAGTAACAATTCAACAGAATAACTTTGAGATACCAATTGCCTTATTTTCCAAGCTGTGAAAGGTAATCGACCATTAAGCCTGGTATATCAATTTCAGTTGTTTTAACTGTATTTTTGAATTCGGTGGTATTGTTCACTTCGTGGACCATCAAACCTTGCTCTCTACTTTCCATTAAATCGACACCGACGATCATCCCTCCCACCGCCTTAGTAGCTTTTAGACACAAATCTTCCAACTCATTCGTTATAGGACATTTTTCTGCTCTGCCACCTAATGCCATGTTTGTCTTCCAATCTCCCTCAGATGAGTACCTATAGATCGCTGCGACAACTTCATTTCCTATTACGATGGCTCTGATGTCCCGTGGTGGACGGTTTATGAACTCCTCTAGGTAAAAGATGTGATAAAGTGGATACATTTGCTCTCTATCTTCTAAAACTGCCCTCGCTGCATCTTTATCGTGCAACAGAGCCACCAATCTACCCCAACTCCCTATTGTTGGCTTAATCACAGCGGGATATTTAATAGACTCGAGAGCACAAAGTGCTGATTCCTTAGAAAATGCTGATATTGCTTTGGGTGTTTTCACATCTGAATTGACAAGATTCATATGAGCAAATAACTTGTTGCCACATGTAACAGCTGCATCCAGAGGATTTACGACGACCGCACCTAGTCCCTCTAGCGAAGCAGTTGAATGAATGCTCTTGAAATAGCTTACACACCTCTGGATAACAATTCTATTATGATATTCTGAAATCCTTGAATTTAGATCAATGAATAAAGAACGACAATCCAGGATTTCTACAGGAATGTCTTTCTTTCTGGCAGATTCATATAATGCCTTCTCTTCCCACCTGATACTATCGTATAGAATAGTAAGAGAACGGTTCAGTTGTGTGCTGATATCACTCGCCCCAGTTCTCGCTCAATGTATTAGTAGGAGTGATTTGAATTTTGCCTTTAAATGATCGAGGCTGGATTCAGAAAGAAATTTGTAGCAGATCATCGTTCCATTTTCTGTTTTTTTTCAGTCATCGTTGTACTAACCTGATTCAAGGCACTTTAGCGCATCTTTATACTTCTCTGGCTATTAACTCAACTTCGGTGCCGCATCGTTAAGTATTTTTCTCTCGAGATGTTCATCTAGATACAACTCTAAAACATCTCCCATCCGAAGGTGTTTCAAACCTCGGGCAAGAGCTTCAGCATCATGAACGTTAGTATCTAATCCCAATATCGATAACAGATAAGCTGCCCCATTCTTGCCCGCAAGTTCGCCGAATACGATTTTACGTCGATTTCCAACCGTCCTCGGATCTAAGATTTCGTAAGCTGCAGGATTTCTTAGAATAGCTGCTAAATGTGTTCCTGCCTTGTGCTTGTATGCACTATCGCCTATGATAGGCTTCGACAACGGAGTTTGTAGTCCTGTGTATTGCGAAATTGTTCTAGAGAGATCCTTAAGCATATGTAGTCGTAGATCATTTTTGGTTTTGTAGAGCAAAGTCAAAGCAACTGCGGTCTCCGCTAGAGTTGGAATTCCAGTACGCTCTCCTAAGCCATCAATCGTGGTATGAATCTGATCTGCACCTGCGTCGCATCCTGATAACGAATTAGCCAGGGCCAGACCTATGTCATTATGACAGTGGACGTCGACAGAACTCTTCGACATATCAATACTTTCACAGACCATCTTCACAAGATTGTACATTCCCCTAGGTCTCATAATGCCGACTGTATCAGGAATACTAATTCGCTCAATCCCAAGACGGTTGATCTCGCGACACATGTCTATCAGAAACCTTGGATCCGTTCTACTCGCATCTTCCATTGTGAATCTGGCCTTAAGACCATGAGATTTGATGTAGTCAACAACCTCAAGCGCCCTAATCTTCGCCTCTTCACGCGTAATCTTAAGTTTTGAAGATAGATGAATATCCGAAATTCCCATGTATGTAGCAACCCACGTGGCTCCGCAATCTATAGCAACGTCAACGTCTGATTTAATAGCCCGAACGTGTGCTAAAATATCTGCTCTTAAACGCTGATTAATGATGGTCTTTGTGGCTTCAGCATGATCTCTAGATACAATTGGACTAATCTCAATTTGATCGACACCAAAGGAGTCCACCAACCATGCAATTTGAATTCGCTGCTTAACGGTAAATGATATTCCAGGATGCTGCTCCCCTTCCCTTAATGTAGAATCCAAAATTCGGATCCTTTTGTTCGTGTTCTCGGATCCATTATAGATTTCTGCGTATTGATTGGGATCATCCGAATTTAGTGACATTAATGACCAATTTCAACACACACTGTAAAGAATATAAATGTTATCGCACAAGAAAGTTAAGTTTGAATCGTCTTACCAACGGTTTCAGGATGTCGTTTAGTAGGTTTGCCAAACAAACAACGAGAACCATGACTCATTTTATCGTTTTGAGAATAATTACTGTATTTGTGTCAGAAACCCCGGCTGTCTTACGGACATCATCAACGCATTTATTAATTTCTCCGATACTGGGAGCAGCAATGATTACGGCGATATCATATTGGCCTGTTATTTCATAAATTACCTGCACACCGCTTAGCTTTTTGAGTTCCAAAGAAACCGCGGATGTATCCGAATTCGATCCAACAGAGATAAGTGTGATCGCACTCGTTTTTCCACTTGTGCCTAGTTCGATTGTAAATTGCGATATGATGCCACTACTCATCATATTTTTCACTCGTCTCCTAACGGCAGATTCTGAGAGACCAATTTCGTTAGCTATATCCACGAATGGTTGACGTGAGTTCATTTGTAAAATTCTCACTATCTTCTCATCAAACCCATCGATATCAGTGGACATTTCGCCTCTTCTCCTCTGCTGAAATTACCTTGTCAATTATGTCGACAGCATCGCCTACGGTACCTTCGTCCATAACAAGTGGAGGGAGTAACCTAATGACATTACGACCTGAATATAACATCAATAAACCCTCATTAATTGCATCAAGTAACAAATCCCTAACATCAAAGCGCATTTCGACGCCAAGCATCATACCTAGACCTCGAACTTCTCTAATAATTCGGTGTTTCTCTTGTAGTCTTAATAGATTCTCTTTAAAAATTGTGCCAATCTTGCAGGCCTTTTCAACTAATTTATCTTCAGTTAACGACTCGAGAGTTGCCAGCCCAGCAGCACAGGCTAAAGGATTTCCGGAAAAAGTAGAAGAGTGTTCTCCCATCTTTATGTATTCGATTATCTCTGGCTTCGTCAAAGTCAGGCCCATTGGAATTCCCCCAGCGACGCCCTTCGCAATACACATTACGTCTGGAACTGTGTCCCAGTTTTGCCCTGCCCACATTTTTCCTGTCCTACCAAGCCCGCTCTGAATTTCATCAAATATTAAGACTAAATGGTGTCGATTACAAATTTCTCTAACTTTTTCGATGAAACCGTCAGGAGGGACTATGATACCGGTCTCACCTTGTATTGGTTCCAAAATGACAGCCCCTGTTTTATCATCTATTGCCTCTTCTAATTTGGACACCTGACCATAAGGAACAAATTTTACTCCTTCTAGCAGAGGTTCAAAGGAGCTACGATACTTATTATTGTAAGTAACCGAAAGAGCCCCGAAGGTTTTCCCGTGGTAAGCACCTTTCATTGCTATAATTCCATTCTTACCAGAGAATTTGCGCGAGAACTTTAGAGCCGCTTCAACTGCCTCTGCGCCACTATTGCTGAAAAAGACTTTATCAAGCCCTGGAGGAGTAAGGGAGAATAATTTCGTTAGAAACTTTAATCTCGTCTCGTTGAAGAGGGACATATGACATACTATCAATTTATCTGCCTGTTCTTTAATAGCCTGAACGACACGCTCGTTGCAATGCCCTACAATCGCTACGCCATATCCACCCATACAATCAACAAATTCTTTATTAGAATTGTCCCAAACCCTCGCTCCTTTCCCACGGGCAATAGAAATTGGAAAACGTTGGTAGATATGCGAAAGGTATAGATCTTCACTCATTTAATTGCAATCACCGTACAGTTGTCATGCGCCATACTCCTCGAGAAAGGTCTTTCGACCCTGCCTGAAGTAATAATAGCCTCTTTAACTCCACTCTGTAGAGCTTCGATAGCCGCTAGCACTTTTTTTTCCATACCAAAACCTATTCTAGGGAGAGTTAGTCTTGCTTGTTCAAGGGTCATATTTCTTATTAATTTATCATCCAGATAAACACCGGATACGTCTGTAACGAATATTACCCTTTCAGCGTTTAAAGCACTCGCAATGTATGCCGCAGCCCTGTCACCGTCGACGTTGAGGAAGTCGTAGTCCTCGCTTATAGCTACCGGCGATATCACGGGTAGGTATCCCTTTTCCAACAATAAAGTCATTAACAAGGGGTCCACGAATCTAATTTTTCCTGTGTAACCCCCTTCAATCATCATTTTTCTGCCATTGCTATTCAATATAGCTAATTTTTTCTTCCTATCTGCTTTCAAAAAACCTCCATCTATTCCCGAAATCCCAACAGCTTTCACACCCTCTCTAAGCAGCATCCGGACAATATTCTTGTTAATTTTGCCTGCCATGACCATTGTGAATATTTCGACTGTCTCTTTATCCGTGTACCTGCTCTTTATGCCACCAGGAGACACGACAAATTCTTGCTTCTTTCCGAGTCTATTAGCGTTAGTAGTGACCTCTTTACCTCCCCCATGAACTATTACCAGTCTGCCTTGTTCTGAGATATCCTTTAAATCGCAGATAGCTGTTTCATGTATTTCGTCAACTACGCTTCCTCCAATTTTAAATACATTCATACAGGTGTCACAGGAGTAAGTTTAAGACCATCAGTCTCGTTAAAGCCTTGCATAACATTCATGTTCTGAATTGCAGAGCCTGCTGCTCCCTTCATCAAGTTGTCAGAAGCAGACAGAGCAACTATCCTCCGATTATCTTGATCAATATCAAAGCCAATATCGCAAAAATTAGAGCCCACTACAAATTTGGGATCTGGAAATTTGTAGAAACCTTTGGGGTCGCGGATAAGTCTAATGAACGGTTCATTGTTGTAGCTGTTTCGATACATCTTCCATAATTCCAGCTCCTGTACTGCGTTTTTGAAGAATAGGTGACTTGTGATAAGAATACCGCGGACCAAGTTCACAGCGTGAGGACTCATGCTTACCTTAATTGGCTGCTTTGCAACTATACCAAGCTCTTGCTCTATTTCGCCTGTATGTCTATGCCTTGCTGGCTTGTATGGTCTAATCACGCCGTATCGCATAGCGTGATGGGTTCCAGCGTTCGTTTCTGAGCCAGCTCCTGATGAGCCGATTTTGCTATCTACCACTATGTGGTCGGTGTCAATGATACTATTTTCTATTAGAGGCTTTATTGCAAGCAGTGAGGTTACAGCCATGCAACCGGGACAAGAAACGAGTCTAGCCTGTTGTATTTCTGCCCTATGAAATTCTGGTATTCCATACACAGATTTTGTCAGCAAATCCGGGAAAGGATGTTCCCATCCGTACCACTTAACATAATCCTCCGGATTTTTCAAACGGAAATCTGCAGAAAGGTCTACTACCTTAAGTCCCCGTTCATACAAATCTTTCACAATTTTATTTGATTTCCCATGCGGAACTGAAGTAAAAACGAAATCACACATGCTAGTCACCTTTTCAATATCCATTGGAGAAAAAGTAGCAGTGATAAAACCCTTCAAGCTGGGATGGACACGATGTACGTACTCGCCTGCTCTTTGCCTAGAGACGATCATCCTTAGTTCGACCTGCGGATGTGAAACTAGTAAGCGTAGCAACTCTCCTCCTACGTAACCTGAGGCGCCAATTACGCCAACTTTCACTTCAATAATCTCCTATTTAATATACCAGGGTCGTTAATCTGTAGTTCACCTAAACGGAGGATTTTCTATTTCTCAATTTATATTTGTTGTTCACGGCTGCACATAGAAAGTAGAAGAACTTGTATTAATCTACCTTTTTATCAAGGCCAAAGCGTAATCTATAATGGCTTCTGAAATGTCAGCATTCGAAACTTTAGAAGCCCCTCGAAATTCCACGGTATTATTAACTTCGTGGACTAGGAATCCTTTTTTGTTATCCTCCATCAAGTCAACACCCAGGATACCTCCTCCGACAGCTTTAGCAGCTCGCATTGCTATTTCTTCTAGCTCATTGGTGATTGGCGCATTTTCAGATTTTCCCCCTCGAGAGACATTAGTTCTCCATTCTCTTCCTGCTGAGTAGCGATATACAGCCGCTATAAGCCTATCACCTACTACGATACACCTCAAATCACGAGGTGGGCGCTCGATCATTTCTTGGACATAATAAATCCTTCCCAGAGCATTATCATTCTCAGCCCTCATTTCGATTATCATGTTAGCTACCTCCTCATCTTTCAGTAGACACACACCTCTGCCCCATGAGCCGATCATTGGCTTCAAGACAATCGGAAACCCAACCTTCTCAATGACTTCCATTGCAGCTTCAGGACTGAAGGCAAAGTAGGTTTTAGGGGTGGGAACAT
>JAICVW010000737.1 GCA_025935105.1 Nitrososphaeraceae archaeon | reverse complement strand
GTCTTGAGTAGGGCTCATCAAAATATATGTCTCCATTTGGCATAATAAAAAAGATTACCTGAAAGTCTCTATAGTTAGATAATATATTCTGAGCCACTTCTCTTTTTTGTATATCTGCATCTTTTGGTATTCCATGTAATGTCTTTAATGTTTGATTAAGCAAAGGGGCAGAAGAAACATTTCTTACTTGTGGTAGTTTACTTGTTACGTTGAGGATGGCTCCTGCTTTTAAAAGGTGATTTTCAAGATTCTTTGCTAAGGTATTTGTTATTAGTCTATTAGCACGAGCTTGCTAAAGGTATGGATGCGGCATATAGGAATGTGAAAGATTTGATTGATTTTATTGCTGTAGCCAAGGAGTACAAGTAATGAAGCAAGGGATGATTATGCTAATCTATACTACTGGCATTAGTACTATCTAAAATTATAATTTTAGTAGTGAATTTCAAAGCTACGGCATCATGATATAAAAGATAAAATATAAAATTGGTTATCATTGCGATGACGCTAAATAATATAAGATATAGGTTGAATATACAGGCAAGGAACTTCGAGTCCATATTGCTACGGTAGGGTTTCAGGTCAGGCGTTTCACAGAACCTCTTATCCGTGAAAAGGCAGACACGGTCTACATCATTACCAGAGCACATGAAGACAAAGTAACGGCTTATCTGGAGAAGGTAATGAAGATACTCAAGAAGGAACATTATCTGCAAATAGAAAAGAGAACAACGGATATCTGGAATCTATTTGCTTCCTTCAAACCTACAAGAACATAATCGAAGAAGAGGATGAGAAGGGAGGAAAAAATACTCATATTCTCCAACCATGGCACTTTAGGTTACATATAAGCAGGTGCAAGTATGCAGACAACAGTTGTAGTTTGCTAACAAGCATAATGAACCTAATTATTCATCCACTCCATATAGAATGGTTTCTAGAGCCTCTTTATTGTTAAATAGTCGCTTTGTAAACTTCGAGTCTATTCTTGTAGTATTACTGATGTTTATTATCCCTTCCGACTTTTATTGATTCGGCAGTCGATTTCTTGAATATCGTGATAGTCTTGGGCAACCACATATATTTTTTGAAGTTCATTCAAAGCATCAGTTACCCTCGCGCCCTTTTCAGGTCTAGAATTAAGAAATCTAGCAACATTTAGCATTTTATTATCTCGTTTAATATATCCAGTACGTTTGCGCCTTGCGGCTTCTTTAAGCACGGATTTTCTTAGTTGAAATCACACCGACTGCTTGTAATAATATTCTAACCCAATTATATAACCATCCTATAGAAGTGACTAGACTGTGTTACTATTTATTATGAGACATAGATCAATCAATCAGATTAAATCAAATAAAAGTCCTTTTGTTTTCTTATCCATCTCTCTGACGTTCCTCACCATCTCTTTTTGTGCCTCGGTTAGTTTACTAGGTGCTTCCTGCTTACTAGATATTGAAATACGATCTTTTGTGCGGTTTGTTGGCCACAACTTCCACAAGTCCATATCTTTTATCGAAGTGATCAGGTGAACATTAATTGATCTAGTTAGTCTGATTTGACAACTGTTGGAAAATAAT
>JAICVW010000011.1 GCA_025935105.1 Nitrososphaeraceae archaeon | reverse complement strand
CCATTAACTGAATTATAATTATACTATTTGTTTTACTCTAAGGCTAAATACGCCATCGTTACTGTACAATTCGGCTACGGCCCTGAATTCTGATCCTTTCTTAAGTAATTCTCGAGGAACCACTAAAAGAGGCTAGCTAGTTATTTTATCATATGACTCATTTTTAAGTATTATTAAGGCACCATCAGAATAATACCTATACATAAAACCACCATCAAAAGTGTACGAGAGCATGATGTTTGTATCTGGTGATGAAATACAGCTTATCTACTAAGCGGTTTAACACTGCCTAACCAATAATGTAAAGGGCAGGTCTATATCCTACCCTTTTCGTAGTAACTTATATTACCTGTCCCCGGATGCTTCACTACGGCCAAGGTACAACACTACAAAGGACTCAATACCAATCTTGATAATTTATACAACAGCATAAAGCAGCTATTACTAGATCAAAAAGAGCTTAGAATTGTTTCTGAATATAAGGGCTTTCTTAATAGCATTCCATTAAGGAGTATTGTAGCAGTCAATACATCTCCAAAGGTTTGGGCTGGATCATTACGTGAAATACATGTGTCTATAACAGGAAATCCTGATGATTATGCAGTAGAAGTTGCTTCCGGTGCGTGGTTTGGCAGTCTTGTTTGGCCTGGTGCGGTAGGTCTTTTAGTAGGAGGACCAGTAGGTCTTGCAGCTGGTGTAGCGGTTGGTGGGATTATGGCTTATGAGTTTGAGAAACATGTGTGGCAGAAGGTGTTGGAAGTGGTAAAGAAAGAGAGTGCAGTTCAGCCTAATATAGATTCAGTAGATCACTATCATGATTAATCGGCTTGATCTTAATTATCAGTTTATTTGAACTATAACAAACATTCTATTGCGATAAATCAATAAATAAATAATGTTGTCAGAACCCGTAATAAGCATCAATAAGGGTCTCTCACGCAATCAAATCATACATCATAAAATTTTATAATATTTGATTGGGCTTGTGACTGCGTGGTAGTGGTGGCGGCCACAGGCCGAATAAACAGACTCCTTCCTACAAACGTACGTAACGTCGACTGTTGCTTACTATGGTGGATTGTAGGCCATAGTTAATAGACTATGGTGGATTGTAGGCCATAGTTAATAGACTAGTACTTACCCTCTTATCATCGCTGCATCCAAAACAGCCTCTAGCTCATTAAGCCCCCAAATCAATTCTTGTAAGGCCATTACGACCTTTTCTTGGGAATGGGGCATTAGCTCCTTAACGGTATCTTCCTGGCGCTGCTTGAGGTCAGACTTTTCTGCTTGAATTAAATTCTTTATTATCTTGATTTCGTCTACATACAATTCAACAACGCATTTCTGTTCATTCTGATATCGAATTTCTCTAGGTATCCCCTTTTCAGATGATGTCAAGCCTACTTACCTATGCTCCTTTCCAAAGCTGCAATAATCTGTTTTCTTTACTTATAACTATATCATACTGTTTGCGACACTTGAATGTGCCTGTTATTAGTGCTATTATGACAGCAAAGCAATTTGTCCCCATTCCCATTGCAAGCATTACTGTACTCACAATAGCATACATTATAAGTCCACCAACAAAACCAACTACAAGTCTACAAATGACCCCTCTTCCAATAGGATCACGCAAACATTGTCTCATCATATTGCCCTAACCATTTCGCATATTTTCTCCTAGTTATGCTCTCTACTACATAGATGCTGAAAAAACAGGGGATTTGAATACACTACTACAGGATGCGAAGGATGCATTTTGACAAATATCGATTGCAGTATAGATGTATTCATAAATTATAGGAAATACACTTCTGCTGGGAAGTTACCCATATGTAAGTGAAATTGTTACCTAGGTGTGCAAGTGCAACATTAGATATCGTTTTCCTAAAACATTACATGCAATTAATTGATTATTAATTCAATTCTCCTTTTCTGATTGTATCTGAGTAATAAACATCAAATCTCAGCCCTTGGACTATAATACATATGGTCTTCACGATGGCCACCTTGTCCCTTACCAATATGCTTGTAATCATTGACAAATTCAATAGACTTGAGCCATTTCACCATTTTGTAACCTAATTGAGTTTCAGCTCTTAAGCGTAGCGGAGCTCCATGTCCAATATCTAAAGGCTTGCCATTCATCTCATATGCAAGAATTGTCTGCGAATGTTTTACAGTCTCTAAGTCTAGTACCTCATAGAACTCATCTCCCTCGGTATAGTGATAAGAACGGTACTACATAACGTGCATTTGGAAGTGGTCTACACAATTCAATGATGTATCTCATAGGGACACCAGCCCATTCTCCTATTGCAGTCCATCCCTGAATGCAGTAATGTTCTGTAATCTGTACTTGTTTACGCATCTTATGCAAGTCTGCGAGAGAAAGATCTAACGATGTTTCTACAAGCCCATCAACTTTTAGTTTCCAGTTAACAAAGTTATTTTCCAATAGCTCCTTATACAGTTGTGTATCTGGAGGATATCCATCTACCCTAAAAAATGTAGAAACTTGTGATTTATCAAAGTATTGTTTGGAAGTAGCTTTTCGAAATAGAATAAAGATTAGGGGTACTATTACGATATCCAGTATGTTCTGTACTCGTCTAGGGTTTCGTAGCGAAATCCCTGTAGCCCAAACATGGACAGCTATAACAACTACAATGAAAAATGCTAATAAACCCATAGCAACCCAAAAGCTTGTTACATGTCCAAATACTATGTTACCCATATTTTCTGGAAAACGTTCCAAGATTACAGTAGTTACATGAATAATTATAAACAAAATAAATGCAATCATCCCAAGGAAATGAAGGCTACGAGCTACTTGTCTTCCTCTAAAAATTTTAGGATACCATGGGAATCTAGCATCAACTGCAGGTGACATTGCTGCACCAGTTGCAATCATAAATGGAGCAAGTAAAAATACAACACCAAAGTACGTGAGTTCTTGTAATGGATTATAAGGATTACCAGGAGGCGGAAAATGAAAGTTTGCGTATAACAATGCAGTATGAAGAGCTTGAGGAAAAATTGACCAGGAGGTTGGGACTAGTCTGTGC
This sequence comes from Nitrososphaeraceae archaeon, assembly GCA_025935105.1. Lineage (GTDB taxonomy): Archaea > Thermoproteota > Nitrososphaeria > Nitrososphaerales > Nitrososphaeraceae > Nitrosopolaris. The sequence goes on along the minus strand of JAICVW010000011.1, from coordinate 16,665 downwards.
CATTCATCGCTTGTAAAAAGAAGGATGTAATATACTGCACCATTTGCTATCCAGAAAGCGATGGAAAAGAAATGCCAGTGTCTACCAATTCCAAGGTTTTTGTGTCCAGGCAATGCAATCCAAGAAGAAAATGGCTCTTCCTCCTCAAGTGAAAATCCAAAGCCTATTTTCTGGGGGCTTCTTTTTACTAAATCTAATCCATTCCGTTCCAGGTATAGCGTGATCATTCCAATAGAGTTTTGGAAGTGCACTAAGTATCTCTACACCACTTCTAATCAACAACGTGATAAATATTAAGTTAATGAAATGCGCAAATCGGATCCAATATGGGAAATCAGAGTATACCATTATCTATCACCACCGTCACTATATCAACATAGTCAGGAGAGAAAGTGAGATAAAGGTTTTACATATGGTAAGATTATGTAATTCGTAACTGGTAGGAAACAGATTTGCTACAGCGACAACTGTAGTTCCACCTAAACAATAAGAGGTATACCAGGTCTGGATTGGTTTCTCGGCCTATAATGTCGGCTAGAAGGAGGAATATCGGTGGCAGAATAATGCTATGGTTGATTTAGATACGATTTACACAGAATCAGGCATGATGTGAAGCGCCATGTTCGTCGATTTTTATTTCGACATCACCGTTATATTTGGGCTTTATGGCTAATTGTGCTGGAGTATAGATCAAATGTTCCTTTGTATAAGCGGAGAGTTCATAATCATTTGTCATAAACAAAGCATAGAACGGACAGGCATCTACACATAACCCACAGAATACACATTTACCATAGTCTATTTGTGGCATAATGGATTTCTTGTTATGCTCCCACTGTTCATCGACCTTTACCATACCAATGGCTTCTGCAATTCCTTCACACGTTATTGCACAGAGCTGACAACCGGTGCATTTATCATGAAACAATATGTGTCTGCCTCGTAAACCAGCAATACCAACTGCTCGCTTTGGATCGAATTGATAACCATCACCAACGAACTTGAGTTTTTGTTCAGGATAGCGAAGAGTGAATCTTTTGATTAGAAGGTGTTTTGAACCGGATTCTATAGCCTTTATGAAGCCGGCTGCTGTTGTAGAAGTGTTTGATTTTGATGGCAATGAGCGTGAAGAAGGATCAGAAGTTGCTGGTATCAATAGATGATCTCCTCATAATAAGTAATCAGAATACGGGTAAAAACCTTTCTCTGAGCACAGGAGATGTCTTCTGGCAAGAAGACATAATGAGCGGTAAATGCATTACGGAATAGTATTATGGGGGTACTTTGAGGGGATTCATTTTCTAATCATTATAATCACTTAAATTTTGTAAGCGAAATTCTAGCGAGTTTGGTATGTTATCCTCAAACAATAATGAGATGTTTAGGAACGTTTTTGTAAAGTTTACTCGAATTTCTTAACAGTCTCCATCTCTTCTATTTCTTGATCGTTCTCTATTACATTAACATCATGATCCTTCTTAGAGCAGCAACTGCAATTTGCAGTCTCATATTCTAGGGCTGTTTCGTGAACGATAAGAAGATAGGAATACGAGTACAAGTATACAAAGTATAGATGTTTGGTGGAGAGGATCCGATAGAGCAATAAACAAGCCTAAAGTAGAACTAATACCCAAATAATACATCCTCATGCTTATCGATTCTGCGCTGGGAATAAGACCAAATAAACTCTAACTATTTTTTTATTCTCTGTAAAAAAAATAGAGAATCTATTACAGCACTACACTAAGCTTTTTACTTCTTTGTCATGTTGGCGCCAGCAGCACTAGTGGTGTTTGTCATATTACCACCCTTTGTCGCATTGCCACCTGATGGTGGAGTTGCTGATGGGGGTGCCTGTGCATGTGCTGCATTGACAGTGTACAGAGCCATTGTTGCAAATGCCGCCAATAATACTGCAGCCGTAATCACAAACGTGACTTGTTTATGCATTAGAACATCTATATTAGTATAGTATATAAGTTTTATAATTAATCTTTTATAGGTTCAATTGTCTTCTGAATATATACGACGGATCTATAATGCCAGAGATTTGACTTATTATAGTAGGCGCAGCAAGTTAATATACTAATATACTCCGCATTGTAGATGTTTTCCTGTCCAATTACCATATCCAACCATTCAACCGTTTCAAGTGTCTTTCAATCATAATCTTTCAATCATAATATATCACTCTAAGCTAATGGCTACTTTTGCCTATCTCCAAAGTAACAGTTTGATTGATATTATCGGTATTAATTTTCTTAATCAACCCTATAATAATTCTTCACTAGATGATGAGTATAAGTTATGGATCTCTATATGCTTATTAAACTCGTTATTACTTTTGAATATTTTGTTGCATGATTGACATTGATATAGATTATCAACATGTACACTAATTTCATGTTTAGCAATCTCTATGGCATTTACAAACACCATACCGCAATCATTACATTTGTAAGACTCTGAATGCATTAGCTGTTTATTTGTTTATTTCTTATCTGTGGTTGAATTCTCAATAGTGTATTTGTAATTGCCAATTGTGTTGATCTGAGGCGTACTATTCTTCTGAATTTTTTTCTCTTTTCTTCCTCGTTCAGGATTTACTGCCAATAATTCGGATTCTCGTTGCTTTCTATCTTTAGGTTCTGCTATAGTGCCTTGCCTCTGTTGTGATTTATGAGTTCGATGACTGTTGGCTGCTTTGGTGTTATAATAGCGGCGGTGGTTAGTTGTACTAAATTTCAGTTTTTTATCCCTTTGCTCTACCATCCTCACTCATTTACCTTCCATATGTAAGAAAAGAAAGTGGCACTAAGATTGCATATAAGATTATAAAATATCTCGAATTGATTTCTCTACATCGGCCATATTAGTATATTTTCTATCTGCAATTCTATCTATTACACTCAAAATTGTTTTTGGATCTTCAACCTTGACTTTGGATATGTGCTTCTTCGCATATTCTTTTAGACTATCTTTTGTCTTTGGAAAATCTATTCCAGATAACGCCTTTGCTATAGCTGCTGCCGATACAGATTCACTTGCTGCTTTTCCTCCTTTCTTACTTGGTTGTTCTGCTTGCTCAGCTTGTTTTGCATTTTTAAATGCCTTTCCGCTCTTTAGTTCACCTAATGCTATCGCAACTTCTGCAGAGTCTCGATAGATGCGACTAGGAAGAGATTTTATCAAATCTATAAGCTCTTCGCCTACTACTGAGTGCCTTTGAGATGCATATTCTGCCAAGTCATCTTTTGTCTTTGGATATTGTATACCAGATAGCGCCTTTTCGATATCTGCAGCTGAAGGTGCGCTTGGTGGGTGGGAGGTATCCATATGTCTTTCTAGACGGGATTTCTGTTCGAAACCCTGACCACATATAGTACAGGTAAATTGATGAGAAGTTGAACTCATCTATATTATCTTCTCCTAACTCTTATTTTGATTTATCTTACCTTACCTTATCTCTCCAACCGCTTTTTCTACTTCTGCCATTGTATGATATGTCTTGTTTGGTATCTCATTGATTGTTTCTAGTACCTCCTCTACTTTGTCCAGCTTTCCTTTATTTTTCTTGGCGTATGCTATTACTTCATCTTTTTTCTTTGGAAGGCTAATTCCAGAAAGAAGCTTTGCTACTGCAGCTGCTGAAACTGCTCTAGCAGCAGCTACTTTCCCTCCAACTTTGCCACCTTTTCCTCCCGGATATTGATCTTTGCCTAACTTTTTTACTTCAGCGGAAACAGGGATGTCTTCTTTCTTTGGGAACTTTCCTTCAAATATTGGTTTTAATGGGACTTGTTCTCTTCTTATATGTAGTTCTTTGAAGAGATCTGCACTTCTTTGGGATTCTTTTTCCTCCTCTATATCAATACCAAGCTCTTCTTGGACATCCTTCTTTCTAGCGCCAATTAGTAGTAGTTGTGTATTTTCATAATTCAGAAGCTCTGGATTTTCTACGTCTATCCATCTTCTATTGCCAAACATTTCTTTGAGGTGTTTTGGATAACGTGGCTTCTTATCTTGCGCAGAAAAGGCTGCAAAGCCTGGAACCTGAATATCAGGATTCTTTACTGAGATAATGTAACTTGCTTCACTCTTTATTTCAAATTCTCTTTGAGTGGGCCCAGGAACTTTAGGTAGTTCCAATATGTATGCTAACTCTGTATGTCCATGGTGCTTAACAATTGAATACTTTCCTTCTCCCGCTGGTGTAGCAGTTCCAATTCTGCGTTCTCCTTTTGTCTCGGTTGTATATTCAGCTGGTAACAGTTCTTTATGTATATCCTCAGGGTTAGACGTTGTAAGTACGTTTAGAGCCCAATTTCTCTCTTTTGAAGTAGATTTACCTTCAACAATTTCTGGTAATTGTTTTTGCCCTAGCAAGAATAGTCTATATACATCTTCTTCTCCTTGCTCTAGAGCTGTAACCATGTAAAATCTTTGTACATCTCCTAATTCCTTTACTTCCTTGGAATCAATCTTAGGCCGATAAAAGAAAAATATATCTCCATGCTCTATATCCTTGGAGTTTTTATTCTCCTTGACCATAAGGTGAGCTGCACAAAATGAAAAATAAAGGTTTTAGATTCAAACCAGTAATCTATTTATGATGATACATAAAGATTTAATTTAAATACAAATACAAACCAATAGTATATTGTATTGGTTTTGAGACCTAAATAAGGTATAATGACGTAATAAACTCCTATAATGTCGGTTGCAAAAATTGTAGAACTCGTTGGTTCCTCTAACGTTGGTTGGCAAGATGCAGCTCAGAATGCTGTTACTGAGGCCATGAAGACAATTCGTGGTATACATGGCATTGAGATTAAGGATATGACTGCAAAGATAGATCAGACTACTGGAAAAATCGTCGAATATCATGCAGCTGTAAAGCTTTCATTTGGAGTTGAGCACAGTAAATAAAAAAATAAAATGCTTCAAATCTACCTAATGCTAGAGAAATCCGTTATGTAGTGTAGTCTAAGTTGGCCTACAAAAACTAGATTTGATTTTACTCAAATGCATTTGGGTAGGGTTCGTAATTTGAATCTGACATATTACGATATAGAAATATTTTTATTGTTATTAATGTAGACTCAATGATTACAAATGTCCTCTGATGAATTAATTAGATGCAAGGTTTGCGGACAGACTTGACACAATAGAGTCTCTACAAGAGCACGAAACCTCCGAAGAAGAAGAGAAAGAATTAGAAAACAAAGGTCTATGAAAAAGTAATAGTAAGCTATCAATCATTCGTTCATTCAAGTCTCGCCCTAAGGCTGATTTGTTAACATAATTATGCTAATTGATCTACTTAATACAAAGAGAATTTGGATATGTAGAAAGAGATTATTCTTATTCAATAAGAGTATAAATTGTTGTTGCCAAGTTAGATTCTACACTAAGTAAAAGATAAAGTTGCTTAATATAGCATAGCCATATAGTGAGCTTCATATATTTATTGTAAGATAATAAAAGGGATTATTCTACTTTTATTGTCTGGCTGTAAATAGCAATCATTAATAAATATAAGCAAAATCCATAGCTTTTATAAGTATTAAAGTTCAAAAATACTTAATGCCAATAGATCCTGACTTTCCAAGCAATCATCAAGTAATTGGTAAACATGATCATACCGATGGGCAGCATTTTCATTTTGTCTGGGGACCAGGAAGGTCTTCTGATGCTGCTGCCAGTCCAGATGTAAAAGCTGCTTATTCTGCTAGAAATGAAGAATTGGTACCTTTAGGGGTACATGGTACTTTTGTTGCTGTAGATTGGGATTCTTGTATTGCAGATGGTTCATGTATTCAAGCATGTCCTGTAAATGTATTTCAATGGTATAGAACAGAAAATGACGTCCCAGCAATAGATATGTCTAATACTGTCAGCTCTGGTAATGGTAGCGCTGGCAAAGAAGATAGAGTAGATTATACAGACAAATCTGATCCAATAAGAGAAAAGGATTGCATTTGGTGTATGGCATGTGTAACAGTATGTCCTACAAAGGCTATTAAAGTAGAACAATCAAATATGCAGTTTCATGAGCAGGCAACATCTACATTTCAAAGATAGCCAGTTTATATCGTGATATTGTTTATTTTTTGTTCCATCAGCTAACATCATAATTTGATCTAATCAAATCGACTCATAATTCAACGTATATCCAGTTTGCGTTAAAGACTATAGATATTTACAATCTTACCGTGTTAAGATGAACATTTTGAATTATAATATCACATGATAATAGTAATATCATATGACAATAGCCATAATTAAAAAAATTGGAATGATAACAAAGATACGAAATGAGACTGTGCTGAAAGAGCAAAAACAGTACAAGCAAAAGAAGACCATCTCCACTGCTCAAGAAATACAGCATGAAAAGGTTTTTCTAAAAATATATAGAGCAAATTCCATTAAATCTGACATTTTACAACAACAACCTCGTTATGATATTTATTTATCTATTTTATTCTATTTATTTAATCTCAAGTGCATTCTATTTAATCTCAATCTCAAGTGCATGAGCAATTCTAATACGCATATAACGTGATACCCATTGAATCTATATATGGCAGGGTGTGTTCTGGAGTAATGTTAAAAGCTCTAGCTTATGACAGTAGTATAAGTAATCAAGAAAATTGCAAGAATTTGATTTAATAGTAATAGGCAGTGATTCTGGATTAGATGTGGCCAATGCTGCATATCAGCATGGGCTTAAAGTAGCGATTGTTGAAAAGGACAGACTGGGTGGAACTTGCCTTAACAGGGGATATATACCATCTAAGATGCGTATACACAGTGCTGATGTTGCAGAAACCATTAAGAGTGCTTCTCTTTTCGGAATAAATGTTCTTAAATATTCCATCGACTTTAAAAAGATAGTTGAATGAGTTAACGCTATAATCGATTCTCAATCTAATGAAATCAGGAATGCACTTCAAAGAGTGGATAATCCCAGATTCTTTTCTAAAGAGTGTAAATTCATCGGACTAAAGACTGTTTTAGTAGGTGATAGGGATGATGGTGACAAAATAAGAGCTGACAAGATATTAATTGCTGCTGGTACCAGACCCAGGATCCCGAACATTAAAGGTTTGGAAGGAATTGGTTATATCACTAGCGATGAAGCATTACGTCTTAAAATACAGCCTCATACTCTCACTATTAAAGGCGGCGTATATGTAGCCTCTGAATTGGCTCACTTTTTTGGGGCTTCGGGAACTAAAATAAATATTGTACAGCATAAAGATATGCTTATACCCGATGAAGACCGAGAGGTTTCCGAGAAATTTACGCAGATATTTTCAAAAAAATATAACGTATATTTGGACTATGAGACAGAGTATGTATCAAAGAAGGATGGCAGCGACAAGGATGACGATGGTAACGAGTTTCATATTCTAGCAAAGAAAAACTTAGCAGAAGATTGCTTGGAACTAGTATCAGATCAGCTACTAATCGCTACAGGACGGATTCCAAATTCAGACACCCTTGATCTTCAAAAAACTGGAGTCAAGGTTGGATCTATCCTAATGCTGCAGCTTTCAGTAAAATTGCCAATTATTTTTATCCTTCATTCATCAAATATCTGATTTTTTTGCTATCTTACACTTGCTAATAATTCACAAAGGTAGTAGTGTAGTAAATGCATAAGAAACAATAATAACAATCGACCTTATAGCTACGGAATAAATCGGTCGCTTGATTCAGTTATCTATATACCCTGTCGTGGTTGTTCATTTTCATATTCTTCTCCACCTTTTTGTGGATTTGTTGGTAACTCACCTTTTACTTTGAGATCTACAATTTTATCATCCTCTTTCTTTTGTACATTTTCTAGTTTTCCAATCTGCATTGATTGCAACATCTTCGTATTTATATCGTCAATATTCAAGTTAGAAAGATAAATATCAATTGCAAGAAATAGATAATCATCATTACACACAACCCACTAGCACTTTTAAAAGATACATTCACAAGTATGATTCTGCCAATTCAAAGAAGTCTTTTGATTCTTCTTCAAACCATATTCTTTTTTGGTTGTCTGTTTCATTTTTTGCACGAAAGAGAGACACCTTTGCTCTGATACATGCCTTGTAACACATTAAAAAATAAAGCAAATCTCTCAAGCTAGTATCCTTACTTCTTTCCGTATATTGTGAAACAAAATGTCTTCTAAGATCTTCTCTCTTATTATAATCAAGGTCCATTGAAAGATGTGCTACATCCTCTATAACATCTGCATACCTTAGTGTGTCATTAAACTCTATTCTATCGTATAGATAGAGCCTTCTATCGTTTACTATAAAGATATTTTTTAGATACAAATCACCATGTATTTCTCGAATCTTGCCCTGCTTAATTCGCCGGTAGAATAAGGTTCTGTTATTTTTGAGAAAAGCAATTAATTTCTTATGGATGTTGTATATACCTGACAACTTATGAACAGCCATTTTGGTATTTAACTTTCCAAATGTTTCAAAGTTCTCGTCTATTTTCTTTTTTATGAATCTTGGTTGCCCATAGGATTTGATTTTATCATTTGTAATTGTGGACCACAAAGTGGCTTGTTTACTTCAATTTCTTTTTCACAAAATCTCTTTCTCAATTTGAGTCGACTTACTAATATTATTTTAATGATTATACCATTTATAATACTTTATAACCTTTATTTCATTTTATGCACACCTTTATTCATGCCTAAAGATGATAGTGAGGTAGTAAATCTAAGATTTTATCTGATTAAATCTCTATATCAGGCCCCACAAGAGAAAAATTCACTACGAAACTATGGGAAAATGTTAACACCATAAGAAATTGCAGTCAGTAATATTTCGTGATAGAATCGACGCAGCAAATAATCTAGTTCAAAGGTTATCTCCACTGTTTCTTGAAGACCGAACATCTTCTACTTCAATAACTGTTCTTGCTATCCCCCGTGGGGGAGTAGTTATTGGAGATATTGTTGCAGCTAAATTTGATGCAAAGCTTGACGTTATAGTCTCTCGAAAAATAGGAGCACCATTAAATGAAGAGTTTGCTATTGGTGCCGTTATGCCTGACGGTACTTATCTGGTAGATAAGGATACTGTGTTGGCTTTGAATATCTCCCAAAATTATATTGAAAGTCAAGTAAATTTGAAGGTTAAAGAAATAGAGCATAGACTAATGAACTATAGAGGAAGTAAAGAATATGATACTCAATTAAGAGGAAAGACAATCATACTGGTCGACGATGGTATCGCAACAGGTGCGACAATACTATCAGCAGCTCAATGGCTCAAGACAAAACAGAACTGTCAACAATTGATTATAGCAGTGCCAGTTGGACCACAAGATACTGTAGATAAACTACGACAACTACTGGGACAGAACGATAAGGTTATTGTTCTTCATTCTCCAGAACCGTTTATTGCAGTTGGCCGTTTTTACCAGAATTTTGACCAAGTAAGTGATGAGGAAGTAAAAATGATAATGAGAAGACACGGCTATGTTATTTAGATGAATCCTAGACCTATACAAACATACACATACATACATTCATACAAGATATTGCGTCTATCAAGGAGTAATCAATGACAACAACATCTACATCTACAACAATACCAACAGAATCCGCTCAAAATATAGGGATTATAGGTCTAGGACGAATGGGAACAGCCATTGCAAAAAATATTCTCAAATCAGGCTTCAAAGTTGTTGTCTATAACAGGAGTGAAGAAAAGACTGTACCTTTGACAGAGCTTGGAGCTACAAAGGCAAGGACTCCTAAAGAGGTTGCCTTAAAATCAGACATAGTTGTGAGCAGTTTGAGAGACAACGATGCCGTGCTTGATGTCGTTAGTGGCGAGGATGGAATATTATCAGGCTTTCAACCAAAAAAAGCGCATATAGGCACATCGACTATTTCTCCATCGTTGTCTACTAAATTAGCTGGGATGCATGAAAAGAATGGTTCTTTATATTTAGCTGCTCCCGTATTAGGTAACCCAGCTGCTGCTAAAGAAGCCAAACTCACAACTTTTGTCGCAGGAGATGTAGCATCAGTCAAAAGGTGTGAACGAGTGTTTAAGAGCTATTCACAACTATTAATTTAGGAACGGAACATGCAAAAGCCAATAGATTAAAACTTGCTACCAATTACGTTCTGGTCGTACTGCTGGAATTAATAGGACAGACATACTTATTGGCTGAAAAAAGTGGCCTAGATTTACAAGTCATGAATGAATTAATAGATATGATATTCGCTTACCCTGGATTGAAACAGTATTCTAAAAGAATAAGAAATTTAGATTTTGATAATGTTGGCTTTGATCTTTCCACAGCATTTAAAGACATTCAGCTCATACTCGAAACGTCCACAGAAGTCCGTTCGCCCCTTCAATTTGCCAGCATTGTCAACGACAAGTATATAGCAGCATTAGCAAACAATTTAGAGAAAAAAGATTGGATTGTTACTTATAAGATCACTCGTATGCTTGCAGGACTATAAAGTTGTAGGAAAGAAAGGGCAATCAATGCATCAATAGAAAAAGTCTAGTCTTCTGGTCACGTTATACTGATACATATCCTTCAAATCGAGCATCAATATCTTAGCCGTAAATTTTGCTAATGATTTTCAAACAAAATTAGACATTAGTTGATTGATAGATACATCATATAGAACTTCTCTAGAGAGTTCACGAGTTGTTTTACCCTTGATTCTCTATTGTTATTTTCATTAGAATCAGTAATAGGCACAGATCTATATCGATTAGGATAAGTTGGCTTACACCATGCTGAGGCAATACTGCACAATCGAACAAATCGATGTCAGCACACTTATGCCAATTGGTATAGGTTCATCTGCCGTCTGTCCTCATCATTTAATACTTGGCCACGTTTTATCATATTTTTCTAGACTCACATGTTATTAACACAGCATAGTCTACAACTCGTTGGTAGGTTAGCAAGTTATTAATGTATATGATATGATATAATATGGATAGATGACTCCTCAATTCTGTTAGTCCCCATTATCTAAAAATAGCCATCCTAGGAATCAATTTTTTATTTCTCCTAATCATCCTATGTAACAGACTGCATATGTCTGCCCAGTTCCTAGTTACCTTGTTATTTGTCTACCCTAGGTGTCTATTTGTCTATCTGATTTGGGTTCATTCCATTCGAAGCTGTCTATTTTACACCTGTACATAATCTGGTCTGCCGTTGTTAGGATAAGATCGACGTCCTTAGATTCGCACTTTGGACACATGGTCATTTATTCGTTAAATGTATCTACCGCCGGTATTTTAGGTATATATATAGTCGGGCCCGCAACTAATATCAGGCTATGAATTAATTAATAATTAATTCTAAATTGCATGGCAGACAACCAGTTGGTATAGCTAAAATGACTGAAGGTAATAAGTTCTTTTTTTGTTAAAGAGAATAGAGATTAAATTCATACAGAATTAGATCAAAAAGAAAGCCTTTAGGCGTGTGGGATAGGATATTAAAAAGTGAGGTTCAAGATATGACAAATAAAATAAATATAAAGTTATAGCAGCTCACAATACACAGTTTACGTTTAACGATGGAGAATTTGAAGGCACAAAAACAAATATTTGACGTTTTATCCTTTCTTACTTATTTGCTTAATTAGGTTCAGTCCACTCGTAATTGTCAACCTTACACCTATATCTGCTAGCATTTGGTGTTACTTCGATATTGTCGGCGTCAGTAGATCCACACCTAGGACATTTGGCCGATATCGAAAAGACTACCATAATGAGGGTACTGACTGGCTCCCTCAGGTCTACATATGAGTATATGCTATATCGCAATTAAATTCGAATCATCCATTGATAAATTAAGCCATTAGTGATTCATTGAGCCCTCTATAGTATGCTGCGCACCATTCTCTTCAGCCTAGTGGAAAATCCTGAGTGGTCGCTGACATAGGCAAGCCAGCACGTCTACCTGTCTAACTGTCTGTCCGATACTGCCTCAATTTTCCGCACAGCTAACCATCCTGTGTCAACGACTATAATTTAATGGATGGCTAATAACAATTTTACACTTCAAAGCCCTTGTCTATATATGCTTTCTTATACTACTTTTAGGAAGGGCATACTAAAAATGTACATCCATGTATACAATAGCAGGCGAGTTAGCCTAAAATGAACCTTTGACTTGAAATATTGAAGAATCTAAAGAAGCATTCACTTTATTAGCATCCTAATTAATCCTAGAAACTTGTATGCCTATCATTCAGATCACTAACTACACAATAAAAAAGTGACTTTAGTCAGTTGGTTTTTTACTTGCTGCTAATATAGCATCCACATCCAGCTTTAGTTAGAGTGCCTTTTCTTATTAGTTCATCGAGCAAGTTTCCAACGACCCAGTTTAGATCATATTTGTCTTCGTCAACTCCTATTTTGCAGGTCAATCAGTTATACTCTATTTAAACTTAAATATACTAAATATCCTAGAGATATAACGAATTGGCATCTTTGTAAACTCACATTAGCCTTTGCATGATATTTAAACATGAAAATCGAATGAATGCATTGCACCAGAATACAGAGGTTCTACAGCGAATAAATGGATGAGCTGAGTAAAGATAAACATAGCTATGGTATCTTCTTTGGTAGTACCAGATGTCTAAATAAGCCACCCTCAAGAAGATGGTCATTACAAAACAAAATGTTTTAAGTTGGTATGATAATGATAAGGGTTTATGGATACCCCCCACCTCTTAAATATTAAAGCGATGAATCATATTGCAATTAGCGTTCCTGACCTCGATAAGGCCATTAAATGGTATCATGAGATATTGGGATTTAATGTCATAACAGAACAAATAGAAGGTACATCAGACGCCTCTCATTTAGGTAGGATCTTGACTGATATTTTTGGAGCAGAATTTAGAAGGTTAAAGCTTGTACATATGATATCTAAAAACCAAGTATGTCTTGAAGTTTTTGAATTTATAGAACCCAAAGCTGAACGTCCTGCAAATAATTTTGAGTATTGGAAAACAAGCTTTTTTCATATTTGTATAACAGAGCGTGATATAGAGCAGCTCACAAAGAAAATAGTTGAAAGCGGAGGAAAGCAGAGAACTAAAGTTTGGGAACTCATTCCAGGTAAACCCTATAAGATAGCCTATTGTGAAGACCCATTTGGAAACATTATAGAAATCTATACACATAATTATGAGGAAGTCTGGAGTAGTGGAAAAACAAACTAATAAATTAAATTAAAAAAATATGGTTTTTGTCCAAATACAACATTTTATTCGAACAAGAAAAGTGGCATACTATCAGTATCATGGCTGTTTGGTTTGTAACTGTTTGTAAAAGATGACTAATTGTATTGTTTATTTACCTTTTACCATAATTATTATTTTCACTAGCTAACAGTTTAGTCATTCTCGATTATAGCCATGTTTTGTCAACGGTAGTACTTTAGTCATAGCTACATTGATATTATTAATTAGTCGCTGGCTGACTGTAACCAGCAGATGATATTTAACCAATTATGTTGGCTGTACTGTCAGCAACTGTGCTTGGTTTCTCTTGCCAGTACGTACCAAATATTATTTGATTTTTTAGAATAATTTATTTACTTATTTATTGTAAGTACTAGATTGTCGAATTTTAAGAGTTGCGTAAGTAAAAACAGTCATCGTGGCCGCTGAATTGAGTTGGATTTGATCCTCTAAAATAGTATCTTGTACGACAGCGTATTAACGTATTAACCTATTACTATGACAGTATTTTATACAATGCTGCGACAGATTAATCGTGAAGACAGCAGATCCAAGAATACCATTTGGCTTTGGCAGGAAACTGTCTCGGTACTGTGTGCTTGAATTTGTAAAGATAAAAGTCTGTGAGGTTCTATGACGAGTTATCTCATCAACATCGTGTGGAGTAATAGGGTACCAAAGTATGAGAGAAGGAAAAGAGATATAGGAGGTAGAAAACAATTCTAATATTCAAACCAGATAGAAATAAATCAAAAGAGGAAAAACATCACACTAATCAACTTCCTGTTAAAAAGATCCTGATATTAGGAGGTGGCTTTGCAGGGATTGAAGTTTTAAAGAGACTTCAAAAGAAGTTTAAGAATAGAGAAGATATCGAGATTACCCTGGTAAGCAAAGACAACTTTCTCTTGTTCACACCAATGCTCCCTGAGGTTGCATCTGGTATGATTGAAACAAGACATATCGTAACTCCTGTTAGGGAGTTCTGCAAAAAGGCCAAATTCTATGAAGCCGATGTTGAATCAATAGACTTTCGAAATAATCAAGTTGCAATAACTCATACAATAGGAAAAATATCAAAGACTTCAGATTGGGACCAGCATATCCTAAAATATGATTATCTAGTTATAGCATTGGGTAGCGAGAATAACTTCTTTGGTCTGTTAGATGTCCAGAAACATGCTTTTACAATGACCAGAATTGGTGATGCTATTACTTTGAGAAATCATGTTATATTAGAGCAAGCTGCCTTGGAAGAACATAATATCACTTTGCGAAAAATTCTTTTGACATTTATTGTTGTTGGGGGAGGCTTTAATGGTATAGAAACAGTAGGTGAACTAAATCATTTTGTACGAGACAGTGTTAAAAAGTATTACAAGGATATCCTCATGACTAACGTTCGTCTTATACTCATCAATGCTTCAAATAGGATATTAGAACAAGTAGACGAACAACTAGGAAAATATGCTTTAGAAAAATTAAAGCAGGAAGGAGTAGACTTTATGATGAACCATCAAGTCAAAGGAGCTACACCAACCAGCGTTACACTGGATGATGGAACCACAATTGATACCTACACCCTAGTATGGTCTGCTGGTGTAACTCCTTCAAAGCTAATAAAAGATCTAAAATGTGAACATGATAGCGGGCACAGGATTATCACAAATAGCTATTTAGAAGTGTCTGGCTGTGATGGAGTGTATGCACTCGGTGACTGCGCTTCAATTATAGATCCACATACTGGTAAGCCATATCCACCAACAGCACAGCATGCGATTCATGAAGCCAAAACGGCTGCAAACAACATTATAAATTCAATAAAGAAAGGTAAAGCAAGAAGCAATAATGATAGCAGTAGAAAAAAGTTTGATTACAAAACTAAAGGAATGATGGCGGAGATAGGTAAACGAACAGGAGTAGCCACATTATTTGGGTTAGATGTCTGAGGTTTTGCAGCCTGGTGGCTTTGGCGCACATATTATTTGGTCCAGCTTCCTACAACAAAGAAGAAACTAAAAGTTGTAGGCGATTGGACCTCAGATCTCATATTCAAACCAGATGTAGCTATGATAAAAAGACAAGATGTAGATATGAATATAGACAAATCAGATTATGCAGAGAAGAATCAGTCCAAGCAAAGCAGCATTGGAGGCCTAATGTGAAATGAAATGAAATAGATACAGGTAGTTTAATCACTTACCTACTAGACTGAGTACTTTATCTAAACGTTGCCAAAGATCATTTCACATTTAGTTTCGCTTGCGCTTGGTAACCACTTAGGTTCTGAATCTATATTAGGGTCATCAGCAAGAAGAATGTGTTTTTACCATCAATAGGTGGAATAGGAATTGTTGCTCGAACTAATCTCTCATAATTCACTACTGAATATCGTAGTTTTCCCAAATTTTTTCGAAATCTTCATAGGTTGTCGCCCGCACTACGGCCCTTAAAGCGTACTGTGATATCTCTTCTTCATTCAAAGGGAATTATCCCTCATTTTGACAAGTGCTAGTAACGAGTTTGCCCATTTGATTCGCAATACCAGCAAAATGAATCAAGGTCATGTCCGCTTCTCCTCACCCACGACGATATTCTTATCTGATTCTACTGCTTGTTTACAAATATCGGAGAAGAGGTATCGTATGTTTTGCACTACATATTATTAAATAGATTATTGAATACTTATATAATTTATTGAGAATGTTGTAACAAAAGGAAGGTATATCTTGGGTGAATATTACGACGTGGGAGTACCATCAAGATACACGATTGGCTCATATAGGTATTCACTCCTGATCCACTTGTTGCGAATTGGATGAGCAACCAAAACCAACTAGGAAGGTAAGCCACCCCGCTACACCATCATCAAACAAAGATGAACCAAGTACGCACGATAAGATAAAAGGTAGAAGGATAATTAAATAGTAAAAGGATACACATCAGCCAGGTGATGCCAATGACATAAATAAATAAATAAGTATACATTATGTAAAGTTGGCAGTATTACTACTATTGATAAATTGATTATTGATCTTAGATGTTACAGTTGAAGTTGATGTTGACATAGAGGAAGATGATGATGTTGTTGTCTTGGATGTGGAAGTATAGTCAGGTGCAAACGCTTCTGCTGTAGCCTTAAAACTGAGATTGTTATTACTGCTTGAGTTTGGTTTCAATTCAACCGAATCTTCTCCGTTATGGCCCACTATTTCCTTACGTGCCATTAGAAGTGAAGGTAATGCTTAATTTTACAATTGCGTTCTCAATTCTCTTGCCTGTAGCGGCATCATTAGCTATCGCTTTAACGGTTGAGGTACCATTACCATTAACAATATTTTGTGATGATTCAATTGATATAGATATTGATTTAGTGCTATTATTGTAATTAT
>JAICVW010000276.1 GCA_025935105.1 Nitrososphaeraceae archaeon | reverse complement strand
TATCTGGCCCGGTAGATGCACTTCCTTTGAGAATTTGGAGGTTAGCATCCCAACCCTACCAGTATGCCCATGATTTTGGCTGGGGTGCGGCACTTGTCCTAATACTCATTGGAATAGGTTTGAGTCTTAGTTTGAGACTAGTAGCTCACAAACGTGGATTCAAAATTAGAACGATAGCCTCTGGATAGAGAGTAAGGTCGTTCATAAGTATCTAATCTATATAAGTGGTATGGCGCCGATTACTATGGATTTCCTAATGAATATTGAAAATTGGCTATACATATTATTGGTTCAGGGAAAAATTATTGTCGATAAATGACCCCACTTTATAAAAGCAAATATTTTTAAAAGCATTGGCCATTTCTGGCAATATGGGTTTTGGAACGATCAGTAGATCGATTCTAGTCATGGGAATTTCGCTGGTTATTGTCGTAATTTTATGGGCATGGATTGGACATATAGGACCAAGCTTTTCTGCAGGTACATTAACCCGGCAACAGGCGGCTCTAAGACAGCATTACGGGCTGCCGTTCAGACCTGTTATAACCAACCCTACGGTACTTCAAACTCCACCCTCGCTAAGAAACGTCTCAGGCAACTCTGCAAATGCCGCGAATGCCGACAATTCAACCAAGGCCGCTGTCAATAATTCAACCAAGGCCGCTGCAGGAACCACCTCAACCGGTGGCACGGCTGTTTCAATTGTACCGGGGGCCTCAACCTTAGCAGCGAAGGCATTTTCACCAAACCCAGTCAATGTAAAAGTTCAAAATAGCATAACGTGGACCAACAAAGATAATGTTGCCCATACTGTTACATCAGGGACAGGATACAGTGATCCAAATAAGGGAAAAGAATTCGATTCCGGTTTATCATCACTTCTAACGCCAGGTAAATCCTTCTCTCATACCTTTAAAACGACAGGAGAAATCCCATATTTCTGTCAAATACATCCTACTATGGTTGGAAAAGTTATCGTGCCTTGACTTAATCTTCTAGCCAAAGTTGATTAATAAAGCAAAGAAAATTCAAGAAATAGCATTGGAAGAGGATTATAATCGTCGATAAGATTCCGTGCTTCTATCTAGATTGAGCTTTTATTATTAAAACATGATTGGAATTTACAGGTACCTGATAAAGCCAGTATCTTTAAACTAAACTAATGAGCATTTATATCGGATGTTCCTCATATATTAATGATGCAAGGTTACAAACAAGATGGAAATTCTCTATCATCAACGTTCTCTCGTTTAACATTTGAGCAAGTGTGTCCCACATGGGCAAGAAAATTGAAAAGTGGACTCGAAGGGCAAGATGTACATACGTTAGCACATGACTCTAAATACTGTATTGTAGGTGAAGCGTGGGGTTACAGCGGGAGGCACGCAGGTTATTACATTGCCCCTTTGATTCCCTTCATTGGTTGTATAAAATGTGTGAAATTCGGTAGGGAGATGGGCAGGATTGCAAAGCTTCATGGGCATTCGTGTGTCTATGAATTATATCCTATGATTAAGCGTTTCCTAGAACACTGGAATGAGAGGCACAAAAATATTACGATAAATTCAACCCATCGATCGACCACATCAAAATCCAATAATACTTGACCAAGTCTAACTAGTGATTGATTGTAAAGGCCAAATAACCATACCGTAACAAGTATTATCAAACCAAAGACATAGTGGTCAAATAAGTATCACCCCAAAAAATAGTTAATCGTGCGGCAAAGCTGTTAATTGTCGTTAGTGGCATGGTCGTGGCAAGTTAACTCGGCTCCCCTTTCTTATTACGGTTTAAGGATTCCAGTGTATATTATTCTGTTAGCCCCATGAAGGTTTCTATCAGATAGAACTATGACCCGTGTGATTAAATCCACTAGAATTACTTACATCTGACCACTGAGCTAAGACCATTTTGCTGTTCTAACACCGTTGTGATTTGAATATTGGATATTGGCATCAAAGGTATATTATACTACGCACTTATTATTGTGGCCCAGTAGCCGAGTATTGCAAACATTTGCCATAAATTTGCCATAAACCGGAAGATATTTTCTAGCTTTTGAATTGAATTTCACCCAAAGAATATTCAACAAACCATGTCACCCAACTTGCTGAGACCTTCAAGACATGTCCTAAAGCTATACTTTCTCTTTGCTTCCTGCATTAATTCACACCACCACCTTCTGTACTTTCATTAAAATCGGAACTGTTGCTTCTATACATAGACGACTGTAATATCGATGAAATGGTCAATCCTTTGAAAGACATGGCAGCTCCCGCGCTCTGAAATTCAGATAATCTACTCCACCCCGATTAAGGGGACATTGCATATTTGTGCAAAATTACCTTACGAAGACAGCAGATGAAGATTAATTATTTGAACACCCCTATATCCTAATTCAAATTAAATGTCTTCATTACTGAGGATCTGTAATTGTGGCAATTACAGAAATTTATCCGATACTGGAAATTCCCAATTAAATCAATATTAAAAATATTGTTTGACTAAGGACATTTCTATCATAATGATAGGTTGCAAATAATTGCGATTGAGTGCCAACTATTTATTGGTATATAAAAGAGAAAGTCCCTGCTATGTTGTTGCCTCTAATTTGCAAAGGTATTTGTCATCGTTTTCGAAATATAGGCGGAGGAAAGAATTCGGTATATAAATTAGGCTTCAAAAGATGTTCTGAATGCGAGATTTATATTGAATTTGCTGGACCTAGATGCCCATGTTGCAAATTGCCTCTAAGATCTAAGAAGAGAAATTACGTTAAAATTGGTACAATTGCTTAAGATAATTGTTGTCTAGTGATTGCACTTGGAAATTGGCATTCAATGCGACAGACAGTCACTTCTTGGATCCTCTCATTCTTATGCAATCAGCCGACCACTCTCCCTTCAGTGGATTAAATTGTTTCCCTGCGGGGATCATTATTCTAATCTCCGTTGCATCAACTTTTGAAGCAATTTTAGGTTAGACTCACAAACAATTGAAATGAAACTGGTTCGTGGAGAACTGTGGTGTATATGTCTGGTAATATCATTATGCAAGACACCATTCTAGAATATATGGTCTCTGAACTGCAGTTCACTGTTATCTTGTCCGTTTTGTTATTTTCAGTGCATGAGTTCAGGGATTGTGAAAAAAGAACCCGAAAATTAAGTTATATTTTTCAAGTATTGCAACCAGATAAGCATCTTGGAAAAGAATGTCGATAGTTGATAATGATCATGAGATCGCTACTACATTCAAGTTTGGATTAGAAATTCGAACAAAGGAATTGCAATTCATATATGCAATGTTCCTAGAAAGGCACTTTTAGTTTTCGAACCAAACTTTTGTGATCTCCTAATTGATATTAACATGCCAGACATTGATATGCTTACGGCCATTTCTAGATAGACCACAACCGGTTTAAAGCATAAGGACGGCCCTACTAATTTTTCATGGTTGAATATTCGTAAAAGAGAAAAGATGAAATTAAAGACTCACTCGTATCCAATCTGAATAAATATACGACCTAGATAGAAGATGAGTCAGTGGTCGCCACAGTTGCTAAAGTAAAGCCACAGCCTTAAAATTAATCTCTTGTCGAAGATATTACGTTTGTTGTAACGCTATTAACTTTTGACTATTGTCTTTGATTTCGTTGCCGCTTAAGAGTATTTGCTTCAAATCATTGTCCATAATTAAACCGTTAATTAAATAATCCCGATCCTCAGCGGTTAATGCATCATTGGAAGACTCGATTGCGTCAACTGCTTTAAGTTTCCAATAGTTTTGTTGTGCCTTGCCAATCATAATATATGCTTGATAAACTACTCTACCAAATGAAGAAAGAACTTTCCGTTCCTTCTAGTTACAAGACCTGCGCTAGTTATAGCAGACATTCTTGAATAGTATTGCTTTCTTGTCAGTTTTAATCTACTGATTGCAATTGTAGCACTATCGTTTGATAAGGCGATGGTATTGAAAATGTTAAGTGCTTTATCGTCAGAAATCGAACGCAATACGTCACAAATATTTAATTGTTCCATTTTTTGAAATTTCTTCAATGTGTGACTCTTGTTCATATAAAATAATTAAGTCTCTCATTTGATATACTCTTGGGAGTATTTAACAGAAATTGGGAAGAATTATAATATTTCCCCGAAAATTTCATTACATATTTAGCACTACAGACAAACTGGGCTTCTGATGCCTAACAATCCCAAATACCTAGTGGTAATCCCTGACCCTCCCAAAGCCCAAAGGATTGAAAGACGAGATGATACAGAAGGTATCAGAATTGAACCCTTTTCTAATAATGGATCCAAACTAGTGGCACTAATACAACGCGAGAGTATTCCAATCAGTTCATAATATTGTATACTATGTGTTGCAGTACGAATATTCATACATTATCGCAATCATTTTATAATATGCTGATTAAGACGCAATAGAATGTGTTTCTTGATTTTTAGTGAACTAGGAAAAATTATTTGCATGATTGATTATATTTGCCTTGAATGAATAGGTCTCACAAGTGTGAAATCAGCTAGAATATCCTGATCGATTTCTGTTTGTTGTCCTGAAATTGCCCTATCTAAGACTTCTTTGGCTGCCATTATTCGTTATTGCTTCCACATCTATAAGAATATGTACATCTAGGGCACCCACTTTCGACTTTACAAGGGCACTCCGTCAGTATTGCTAATGCTCTTTCCATTGTAACGTCAAACTTTTCGTATAAGGCTCTACTCGCACCATTTCCACCAATACCTGAATCATGAATGAAGATCAGACCAGAAGAGCCAAGTGACACTCCCACCATATCCACCTGTTATCATACTGCTTTCCTCAATCAATACATGTTCCGATGCATGATAACCACTCATTTCCACATAATTTTCATC
>JAICVW010000522.1 GCA_025935105.1 Nitrososphaeraceae archaeon | reverse complement strand
CGCAACAAGACTTCAGAGGCTAACTAAAGATATACTCGATATTACTAGAATCGAAACACGATCGCTAAAACTGAACCTTCCAAATGGCATATGGCTTCTAAGTGCTAATTTGCTAATAGCCAAAGGCGCTGTCTTTCACATTGATTCTACAGATACCAAATGGCTAAAAATAAATTCAAAAGTAGTAGGAGGTTCGACTCCGGTATATTCGATTGGGATACAAGGTAGTGCAAAGATAGACTCAGTCAGAATAACTGGTTGGGACCAGTTAAAGAATACTTATCCCTTAAGTAATGGATCTAGAACTGGTCGTGGAACCTACATTTACGGTACACCTAGACCAGGCCTTTATGTAGACTACAATGCGACAGGAGCTTCAAATATAACAAATTCAGAGATAGGATATTTGGGCTACGAAACTGGCACGCATTCGCATAAAGGCGATACAGGACTAAGTTATTACGGTGGCAATGGAAGTGTGATCCGTAATAACAATATCCATAATTTTTACTTTGGCTTCTATTCAGTTGGTTTAAGCCACGTTGTCATCGAAAATAACATAATAAGCTATAGTGGTCATTATGGACTTGACCCTCATACGGGGACACATGACCTGATAATTAGGAATAACACTGTGTACAATAATAAGGGAAGTGGAATAATTTGTTCACTTAATTGCTATAATATACTTAATTGAAAATAACAAGGTTCATGATAATGCAGGCGACGGAATTGATTTTAGCCGATTTACTTATAATTCCCTTGCAAGGAATAATATTGTCTACAACGAACCAAATGGGATCTTTATAACACTATGACATGCGTCAGCTATTTTTGCTGCAAAAAACTATGATGATCATAATGGTCAGACACAAATGGTCATATAAAGGAGGTTTTCAGGTTCCCTGCACAGCCTAATCCAAATAAAAAGAAAATTGTAATATAATCCATTGCACCCACATAAAGAAATTGTAACCAAATAAGCATGCATGTAGTACAATAAAAAATATACGCTGTTCAAGAATGGATGAATGAATGAATCAAGAATAGGCAGCATAAAGGTATATCATGATGTTTGAAATGATGTGTTAGTACCATTTCCCACAAGCTATTGTAGCTGCAATCTAGCGCATAGATTTCTACACCCAAAAAGGCTTAACCTCCATAATATCCTGCTATTTCAAAAGATTAGTATTAGTAAATTAATCAATCAGACAAATATCACCTTCATGTAACTATAAGTCATTACAAACACTTGCAAATGAATACATATGGGTTAATATCATAACAATAAAACAACAAAATACATCAAACAGGACGTGTTAAGTTAAGAAGATAGGTCTATAGCTGACGGCACACTCCACCATTCCATGGTTACAGTAGAACGAGAGAGGACATCAGCTGCGATAATGATGTATGCTTTATACTTATATTTCCTAGGATTGAGTTTGAGGAATACCTCTAGAGCTTTAGAGCCATTTGTTGAACGAAGTCATGTAGCAATATGGCAATGGGTACAAAGGTTTGATCCCGAACAAGTCTACCCCTGTAAAAGGATAGCTGCATTTTTGATTGATGAAGCACAATTGCAAATTGGAAGTACTGAAGCATGGGTATGTATGGGTAGCAGTAGAACCTATCCACAGAGTGGTTTTGGGAGTTTACATATCTAGGCACATCACATGTCTAAATAAATTAGACTTAGTAATGTGGTAAGGCTTCCCATACAAATATGTAGAGACTGTATTTTTGAGTGCACATATGAGTACAAAATATATCATTGCATCTAATTACAAAACATCGCAGATTCACTCACAATCTTTAATAATGTTCTAGTACATGTTGCAATGATGAGCGAGATTCTTGATAATAAAATAGCTTTAAACACTCTACCCCCATTTCAACCATACTTTTTGATCTGCAAATCATGTTATTGGTGTGCTACTTGCGTATCTAGCACTTATAAGATAGAAAAATGTCCATCGTGTAATGAAAGTGCTACAATCGAATCTATTCCCATCTCCAGCTATGAGGCTTCTACTACAGACAAAAAGGAGAGTGAAATTAAAGAGCAAATCGAACCTCTTAATGATAGTATTCAAATGTGTTCCACCAATGAAACCCACGTCATGCTATTTGATAATCAAACTGGTGAGACAATCTGTAATAAATGTGGCGTGGTTATCAAAGAAAATTTGGAAGAGCCGGATTGGCAAATATCATCTAGAGAACATAATGGGAAAAGAAGTGTTAACAGGACAGGAATGCCAACTTCATTGGCTTTTCATGATATGGGGCTTTCAACCACTATCTCTTCGTCAAACATAGATGCGAATGGTGTGGTTATAACTTCCAGGCAGATTGTCAAGATACAAAGAATGAGAAGATGGAATAAGATTTCAAACGATAGAAGCTCTCATAGAAATCTTAAAAATGCCTTTACTATTTTAAGCAGCTTAAAGCATAAACTGTCACTAACTGACTCGCTTGTAGAAAAATCTGCATATATCTATCGTAAAGCCTTTGGTAAAGGAATGATCAAAGGCAGATCTATTAGTGCGATGGTCGTTGCCTCTATCTATGCTGCGTGTAGAGTATTTGGAATACCAAGGACACTTGATGAGGTTGCAAAAGCTGCTAATGAAGATCTAATATTTGTTGGTAAATGTTTTAGACTGCTTGTTAGACGTCTCAAACTCAATTTGTCAAAAGTGGATATAATATGTATTTACCCAAGATAGTTGCCAATAGTCAGATTAGTGAAAAGTCTTATCGTAGGGCACTACAGTTGCTTTCTATAATAAAGAAGAATCCACTATCATTTGGCAAGGATCCTAAAGCATTAGCCGTTGCTGTGTTATATGCCGCATGTGTGAAGGAGGGTGAAAAGATTAGCCAAACACGACTAGCATCGGCCGGAGATATAAGTTTAGTTACTCTTAGAAAGAGATTCGAGGATATTAGAGTGTTCGTAAAATAATCAAATTAAATATCATATATTAAAAACGGCCAGCCAGCCAATCAAGAATTAGATATACTTTTCAGCTTACCTTTAGGATAATATTAATAATAATG
>JAICVW010000366.1 GCA_025935105.1 Nitrososphaeraceae archaeon | reverse complement strand
GGCTCAAGAGTTTCAGAAGAATCCAGACACGATATGAAAGACTAGCATCACTCTATTTAGGATTCATTCAACTTGGCTGCATAATGATCCTAATGAGACTTTTCAGATGAGTTCTATATTCATTTATTCATTATTCATTTTATCAGAATCTAGTCATTCAGATCTCGATTCTAGTGCAATATTGGAAAGACTATAGATAATATCTCGGGTAGAAGAATGAAATCTCGGTTTCGCTTATTGTTGTAAGTGTTTCTTTGGGGTATTTTGGTGGTTATTCAGTGCTAGGATATACTCCTAGAACAAGTTACGTTCTTTCTTACTTCTGTTTCTTGCTCTTTCCTCTTGATTGGCCGCCACCTAATTCATTTCTGACGTTTGACATTTTTTTGTGCTTGCTAGAATCTGTGCTCTTCTCTTTAGCTGCATTCTTATTTACTTGTTTGTTTCCTTTTGATTTTCCTACCATCTACAATCATTAGATATTTAATTAATAATATAAAGCATACATGTAGTTAGCAAGAATAGCACTACCGCAACATCGGAGATTTGTTATTGAAACTAATGGCGGGACTCATCATATCATCATCACTCTAACAGTTGATGGGAAAAATGCATTAAAATTCTTGGCGCAGATAGCTGAAAACTGACCTTGTTGTAGCAGTCGTTATTAATTTCATTGTCTGTGAGATAGTAGATCTGCTGAACTAAGATTCATTTTTTTTAATCTCCTGATCACGAAATACGATAGATACGAGTATCGAGGTAGAGAAGAGTAAACGGGCCTGAAAACGTGCAAATACAATGGTAGTTTGTTGCTATACAAAATGTATTATTTATGTTAAATTCCTCATCCTATGCGAATAAGAACTAAAAAGACCTGGATATGAAAGCTTTCAAGCATATCTGCTCAACTTGAAAGAAATAGAGAGTGGCTACGACTAGATAGTTGAAAGGGATCAATTTAGTTTAAAATATTCTATACAGACCTAATGTTAAGGCATATTTTGGGAAGACAACGTTCTAGATCCATTTCAACGTTTCAATTTTTGGCCATAAATCACGGGTTCTCTCGCTTTCAGCATTGTCTTATCCATTTGCGCGATTTTGTCTCGGATTTTATCCTCCAAAATCGACAGCGCATGAATAGTTTATCTTAGCGAAGGCGTACCGACATGCAATGAACAAAATTCCAGTCATCGTCTTTTTTGGTTATCTTTCAGATATAGCTACTCATGGTGGTCTGATTTGGACAAAAAGAGTCGCTGACTATATTGATCAGAGTGGAATATTCGAGGTCAAGAGGATAAGTAACTATATAGAGATAGATAAGGCAGATGTGTTCTTTTTCGTTAAATATTTTCGCGACGCATTAAGAGGATTCATTGCTAATCCTAACGTTGCAGTCTTGGACTCTTATGGCAGCCAATATCATTCTCTGGATATTTCTGAGGATCTTCAAGCGTAAGGCAAAGGTTCTGATGGCCTGTCATCATTATGAGCCCAGAATATACTAATTTAAAAATAATTTAATAATTTCAAAAAGTTTATGATCGGCTCATAAATAAAGTGACGAAAGCCATGTTGTTGAATTCAGATCTGATCATAACACCTGGTTTATCATCAGCTAATCAATTAAATTCAGTATTACACCAGAATATTTTGGAGAAGGTAGTCATCGCAGGGTAGGTATTAACACTTTTTCTCTACATAACCAAAAGCCTAAGGATATTGATTTCCTCTGTATAGGCAGGGATTAAAAAGTTTGAAGGCTTAGATATAATCTGGCAATTAATAAGACAACAGAAACCTAAGGCAAGTTTTGTTGTGTGTGGTCATGCCACTGTCAACGATATAGACAGACTTCGCCGGTTGGGAATAGACCATAGAGGCGTAGTATCAGAGAAAGAAAAGATTGACTTATATTCAAGGGCCAAAGTAATCGCCTTTCCTTTGATTATTGAAGGATTCTGTATGGCAGTTGCTGAAGCGTTGTATGCACAACTATACGTTGTAGCCTGGAAGATCCCTGTATTTGATGAATTATACAGTCATAGGTGCAGTCAAAATATAAAATTAATAGAACCAAAGAATTATGGGGACTTTGCAGAACAGGCCCTCCTACTAACAAAAGCTCATGTAAAAAAACTTCATCAACATGATTCCACAACCCATGCGAAACTAGCTACTGAATGGGAGCAAGTTGGCGAAAAGGTATTGTTGAGTATTAGAGATCTAATAGACCAACCCATGGACAAATTAGAATAATTTTTCATCATTCAAAGTCATTGGCTCTAATCAAAATATAGCCCGATCTTATAACTATGTTAAGAGTGTTTACAACAGTCCTCAGTCTATGTATTCTTATCATAAGATTGGCCAAATACACCTTGCTGCCAATGTTGTATCATATATACGGTTCAAGTTTCTAGTGCCTTCTTTAAAGTATCTTCATAGATTGAGATAGCTGCCAAGGCTCCGCTTGCTGCAGCAAATACTACATAATGTCTATCGGTATCTATATCTCCTGCTGCAAAAACTTGTGGAACTGTAGTTTGCTGCCTCTTATCTACCTTTATGAATTCTTCCTCAAGCTCACATCCTAGTTGTTTTGCCAGGCTATTTTGAACTTTGTAGCCCAAATGATAGAATACGACATCTGAATAATACACCTTACCACTATTGCTTAAAAGCTTGATTTTGACAGACGATCTGTCAGAAACCTTTAAAACCTCAACCACTGGATCGTTTTCAATAATCTCAATCGACAGCCTTTTGGCTTCGTTTCTTTGCTCTTGGTCTATAGGACAATTATCCTGAATGAAAACCCTAATGTTACTTGTCCAGCCTAAGAATTCCTTCGCATAGGATATGGCTCCAACACTACTTCCAACCTTACCGTTTGCAAGTACGATAAGGCTTTTTCCAGCTGATTCTAGTCCATCACAATGTGGACAATGCCATGCACCTCTTCCGTCTATCTTATTAAAATTACTGATGTCAGGCTTAATATCTAACACACCCGTTGCAATTATAATGTATTTAGCTTTAACAGGAGCGTGCTCTTGGCATGTAGCTATTACGAAATGATCTTTATTATTTGTGATTGCTGTTACCTGTTGTTTGATAATATCAACAGAATCATATGATAAAACATCTCTCCGTGCTTGTGCAATAAGATTGCTGGGAGAAATATTTTCTAGACCAAGATAGCTGTGTACATGTTCTGTTCTATGATTTCTTGTCTTTCCTGCATCAAAAACTATTGTGGTAAGTAAGTATCTGCCAAGAACTAATGCTGCAGACAGACCTGCAAATCCCGCTCCGATTATAGCTACATCAAATATGCTTGCAGAAATAGACGTTGATTTTTTCCTAGACTTCCTCGTTGTCCTAGACAAGGTTGGTTTTATTCCACATTTTCTTTCTCTTATTCATTTCTGCATTGACCATGTTTTTAGCGCGATATGTAGGAGTACAATATTATGGAGAGAAGCATCTCAAGGCGGCTAGGTAAAGTATGGCGATTGATCATAACTTAAACCAACGTATTCAGTAAGATAATAAACTCCTATTCTGCTGCAGTAGCAATTTTCTTGGCCAATTGGGTGCACAGAAGTAGATGTTTTTGTTCCTCCTCAAGAATGGAGTTTATCGTGCTTGTGACCTGTTTATTCTTGATTCCTTTTGTCATTGCGTTTAATACTTCATAATGATTTAGCTCTCCAGCTTCTGCAAGACAGAGAAATTCTAATGCCTCTAGCGAATCCGGATCTTCTCCAAGGTATGTTTCCATCATGGTTGCTTTTTGCTCGGTTTCTTGTGCCGTTTCTTCAACCATTGATGAATCCAAGCCTTCTGATTTGGTCAGATTTTTAACTACATCCTCCATCTGGGTCTGATGGTTATTGGCTTCCGTTCTCATTCCTTCTATCTTACTCTTTGCGGTGAGGATTTGCACCTGTCAAATCCCCCCTAAAGGTGCTTTCACAGATATACTATCAAGTGACTGCCATTTCCATTGAATTCCTACTACATTATCATACTCTTTTAGCAGTCT
>JAICVW010000565.1 GCA_025935105.1 Nitrososphaeraceae archaeon | reverse complement strand
GTAGGTTAATTTAACAGAATAGGTCTGCTCTGAACCATTATAAAGAGATTTTATTTCATAATTACGCAAGACGTCTAATCAAGAAAGGTGTAATCCGGTGTGAAATGATCTTCTATAGTTCTTTTGCCCCTACTTACAACAAAAACGAATTTTCTAATTCCCGCTTTATACAACTGTTCAAAGATAATTTGCAATGCAGGTTTAACCAAATTTCCCACAAACAGCGGGAGCATTGCCTTTGGTTGCTCCTTTGTGTATGGCAGCATCCTAGTCCCAAGTCCGGCTATTGGAATTACTGCTGTTGTTATCATTTCATGTATTTACTTTTTAAATATATTTGTAGGTTAGTCTCCTTAGGCATTTTGTTGGATATTATTAGAAAGTTAAAATGAAGACAAAGGGCGAAATTGCACAAACGAAAGCCCGAAGGGCTCTCTAGTCTAGAGCTCGAAAAATTATTCAATAACTTATGAACAAGGACGAGAGCTCATTACAAGGTCATAAGTAATGGGAAACTTGAAGAGGTATTGTTATTCGGAATTATGAGCACCTTAAAATACGTACAGACTTGACTAATTCATCTATTATCATCGTTTTGCTGGAATTGTGAACGAAAATGTTGCCCCTCTTCCATTTGCATTATTTTCTCCCCACATTTTACCTCCATGCGCTTCTATTATGTTCTTTGAGATAAACAATCCGAGCCCTGTACCGTTCTCTGATTTAGTAGCAAACACACAAAACAATTTTGGCAAGATATCCGGATGAATTCCAATTCCGGTATCCCTAACACTAATCCTGATTTCGCTCCGGTTATTTTCCCTACCTTGGCGCGAAATAAAGACGGCTATTGTACCTTGTTCAGTAAACTTTATGGCGTTGCCAAGGACATTATATATCACCTGGGCAATGCGATCTTTATCTGCGTAGACGACGAAGTCATTGGCAGGTGACATTCTATCTGGCTCTGATTTATTTTTTTCTTGCCGTGTATCATTTTCATATATGAGCTTGGTACTAACATTGCTCTGCTTTAGTTGTTTTCTGTAATCGTCAATTGCTTCTGACATTATTGTACTTAAATTGAAGTCATTCTTATCTAAATTCATGGAATGGTCTGATATCTTTGTAACATCCAATATCTCCGAAGCAAGCCTCTCCATTCTGTTTGCGTTTCGGAGTAGCCTCTCATAAAGATCTTTTCTCAAGGGGATAACGTCTTTGCCTGTTTCCTCAAACTCAAGCTCTATCAGTTCAAGTGTTCCTAGAATGGGAGTGATCGGAGATCTTAGCTCATGAACAGCTATACTGATAAACTCCTTTTGTTTGTTATATATGGTTCTTAGTTCGTCAAGGTCTTGTTTATAGCGATTTATAGTCTCCATGGCTCCTTTGTTTACTTCTAGGGCTGAGTTAAGAATTGGATTTTCACTAGAGTCAGCCTTGTTGCCAATACCCTTAGCATTCGTATTCCCAGTTCCCATATCTTCCTTGAGAATGACTCTGTCTAAGTTCGCAGCTATATCCGAGTCATTCAACTACAGGTAAACCTTCTACATCTAATCCGGTATCCAACAGGCGGACTAGCATTTTTGCTTCAGACTGAGCAATTTCAGACCATCTAGGGCTAATAAGGAAGGGCTTGATGCTGTCATATTCCTGCATTGCGTTACTCTCTCTAGTCACTAGATCTACAGACATATATCAGTTAGTTTCCTACAAAAACATTCCTCATAATGAACCTCACTATCGTAATAAAACACAATCAAAGCTATAGGTAAACTGGTGAGAAAGTCTCAAGTAGTATGTCAAATTACTTTCCAGATGAGTTCAATGCTACCTTTTAACTTTAGTGCTTTAGTTCAACAAGATG
Organism: Nitrososphaeraceae archaeon; assembly: GCA_025935105.1. Taxonomy (GTDB): domain Archaea; phylum Thermoproteota; class Nitrososphaeria; order Nitrososphaerales; family Nitrososphaeraceae; genus Nitrosopolaris. The sequence goes on along the minus strand of JAICVW010000565.1, from coordinate 908 downwards.
GCAAATACAATTGAACAAATAAATTGGGTTCTGAAACCATTTGCAGAGATTCCTCTACTTCGGAATTATCCCAATATTTACAGCTGATTCTGCCGAGATCTAAAACCAATTTACAATCCAGAGCGCCAGTGAATCATCCGAGCGGTAAACTCGCTTCGTGATCGTAATCATTCTCATAAAGATGATTACCAAGTAATGCTATAGGGCGGTCACTTTCTTATCCTTGGTATTTTTATTATATGCCTCCGTCGTGATCATGACTTTCCCATTTATTGTCCACTGGACACTACCTATATGTTTGCCGCCAGGCGCTTCAGCCCTCGGAATATCTATCGTGAGCCGTTGAAAGTCATAAGTCAGGGACATATTTTTGCCTACTAGTTTATCTGAGATTTGACCTGCAATATCTGCCATTTTGTCTATTGAGGCTGCATGAGGATTATCTGTAGAAGTTTGGCTCATATTTCTAACATGGTAAGTCTTGCTCTTAACAGTATCAGTCCCCAGTAGAAGCTTTTGCTCAGTATAGCTTCAAGCTAAGAATAAGATCAAGTCGTAAGAAAGGTAGAAACGGTTACCTTATAAACGAAAAAAATTTCGGACTCTGAATGCAAGATAAGTGGAAGCGTCAACTATAATCATGCCCACGGAATAGGACGAGCTATTGAGTCTTTGCATCATTCATCTAACCTGCATTTGAAGCAGGAAATTGTTTGACAGAATGAGCTTGGGAACACTATTTCGACCGTCGGCTCAACTGTGATGGTTCGCTGATGCTACATGTATTCTTGAAAACCAAGTCAAAAATTCTATACATACACTCAAAAATGGATAAAGTTAGGATCATCCTAAATAGATACACATACTGCCTTCCTGGCGATAAAGCCTATATATTTAATATAATACTT
>JAICVW010000710.1 GCA_025935105.1 Nitrososphaeraceae archaeon | reverse complement strand
GGGCAAAGTTGACATCCTAGTTAATAATGCTGGTTTGATGCCTCTAAGTTTTTTTAAGAATTGCAAAGTAAAAGAATGGGAACAGATGATTGATGTAAATATTAAAGGAGTCCTCTACTGTACTTCTGCTGTAATTCCGTATATGCTAGATAGAAAGTCTGGGCATATAGTTAACGTCTCTTCTGTTGCAGGAAGAATAGTATTTACGGGGGGCAGTGTCTATTGTGCAACAAAGCATGCTATTACGGCCTTTAGTGAAGGATTACGAAAAGAGCTAAGCCCTGAGTATAACATACGGGTTACATGCATTGAACCAGGAGCCGTTGCTACAGAATTACTAGAAACAATAACTGATGAGTCCATGTCTAAATTCATAGAGGGTTCAAAGAATATGGAAAGACTGCAGTCAGAGGATATAGCTAGTGCGATCCTGTATGCAATACAAGCACCAAATCATGTAAATGTTAATGAGCTATTGATGAGGCCAACAGCACAAGAAAGGTGATGATGGTGACGATAATAAATAATGTACATTGATGTGTTATTTGAGATACCTTAAGAATGCCTTTTACAGCTACATAAACGTCATGCACTAGGTTGATTATTGTTAAAATGTCAGTTGTAGCAGCTGGCCATTTGCTTCAGAATTGTAATAGTGTGATTATAGTTTTGGTTGCAAACACCAGTCTGTTGAATACAATGCATACTACGAAAATATCGCTGTTAAACTAGTAGCCCTTCATTCTGGTAACGCCTAGGATAGTAGTGACAGTAGTAGCAGTTGGCTTTGGGTGCCCACCTATCAAGATTGCAACAATTTTTTTATTGCATGAACCAGATCCTTGATCTCAATTGGTTTTCTTAAGAAGGTTTCTTGATTGAATTGTCCGAATCCCTGTTCTTTTCTAATCTCTTCATGAAAAAATTCAGTAGCGGTTAAGAAGCATATTTTGATCCTGTTATCTACCCTTTTTATCTTCTGGTACAAGTGAAATCCGTCTCCCTTCATCTTGATGTCCAATAGCACTAAATCATAAAAATCACTACTGAAATTTTCGAATGCTAATACAGGGTCAGTATAAGAATTCACCTTAAACCCATTATCTTCCAAAGACATACGCAAAGTGATGGTTATGTCTGGATCATCATCTATTATCAGGATTCTTTTTTGTTTCTCTTCAGACATACTATACTAAATTATCAACCCTGATGTTATTATAGAATCATAGAAAATGCTGCTGAGGCCTAATTGAGAATGATAATGATTCATTAACCGGTAATCGAATGACGAGATCATAAATTAAAGCGCCAATTGACTTCTACATATTATTTTATTATCATCAAGGAGGAGGAAATAAAGAAGGCTTGTCAAGACTATGTGCACATTATTATATTCGCCATAATTGCCGGGCTGAAAACCAAAAACAGCACTGGCTTGATGGAATAGAAAAAAAAGGCAGCTGGCAGTGGATTTTCAATCATTGCTTTATGTGTCGACCTAATGTTCTTCCGCGATCTTGTCAACAGCGGTACTTTCTCTACCTCAATTGCTGGTTTCTTTCTCCCTATTCTTAGTCTATAACCTACTTCAAGCAATAGCAGTGTTGGTACAAAACCCAATGCGACCATTGAAACAGATTTGATTATTTCCATAGATGCTGGTATGAGTATGCAATAGATTAAGTCTCGTCATTGCCTTATTGAAAAAATCAAAATCCATCATGATAAATCCATAACCATCATC
>JAICVW010000724.1 GCA_025935105.1 Nitrososphaeraceae archaeon | reverse complement strand
GGATGTATGCCAGCAAAGAGAAAGACGACATCACGTGTCGAAACGTCAAAGCACTCAAGGCTTTTATTTAAGGAGTTAGTGTCGACTGTGACTGCACATGCTTTGATTCTTAATTTTCTTAAGCCTCTGAAAATATGTTGCCTATAATCTGAGTATTCATCATCGATCAGATGGATATGAGAGTCAACTAGGGTCATGCAGGTTTCTCACTGATCAACCAACCATTCGCTAATATGGTTTGTCATGACCCATACAATTAATTTATTGAACGCGGGTTGGCGATAACTGCTTCTAGACAGCATTATCAATTTGTAAAAAACGACACAACATTTGCGGTATTAGTTAGCGTTTTGATATTAAAATTTCATTACGTTTTTTGAAGCAAGATGGATGTCTTCAGATTTCACCGTTTTTCTACCCGCATGGGCAGATAATTCAACTGCCTGCCTTGCTATTTTTTCCGCAATCTCTTCAAGAATCCTTCGAAGTTCGGAAGCAGCGTCGTCACTCACTCTATCAGCACCTGATTTTTTTATGAATCTGTACATGCTGGCAAGCCCTAGTTCTGGAGAAGACATGTAGATCTTGACAACGGTTAGTACATTTTAAAAGTCTTCTTGTCCTAAGAAATAGTAACCATACCCGGCATATCGATACTAGTCTAATTCTGATGCGTGCATTGATACTTGGGTTTTTTCTTTTTGGATGGAGTGAAGAGGGAAGACATATGGAATCGGTAGTGCTGATTGTTTAAGCCGTTCTTGATTATTTTCTTTATAAAAGACAAAATCCAAATAGTCAAACTGGTGGCTATTTCACCGTGACTGATTTCGCTAGATTTCTAGGATAATCTGGATCCACATTCATTCTCAGGGCCAAATAATATGCCAAGATCTGCAATGGAACTACCTCTAAGAAAGGATAATAAATTTTCCGTACCGTTGGTATTTTAATGAACATATCATACGATTCATCAGGCTCGTCTGATATTCCTATAATCACGGCTCCCCTTGCCTTTATCTCGTGTGCACTTGCAACATTATCCTGGAAAGTTGCATCTTTGGGGTTGATTATAATAACAACGCTGTTCTTATCAATTAAAGCAAGAGGACCATGTTTCAACTCTCCCGTTGCTATGCCCTCGGCATGAACATATGCCAGCTCCTTTATTTTGAGTGCACCTTCCAGAGCTATAGGATAGTGTATAGATCTCCCCATAATATAGATGTCCTTGACGGCAGTTATACTGTTTGCAATTTTCTCTATTTGTGCTCCTGACGCAAGTACTTCATTTAAGGCATCTACAAGTTCTAATTTGCTAAGCTGGTATCCTAAACAACCGTTGCATAATTCATCAATAATGCTATAAAGTACAGACAATTGTCCTGTAAAGCTCTTAGTTGCGGCCACTCCCACCTCAGGGCCACAATCGATTGTGAGAAACGAGTCGCTAATTCTAGCCAGCGATGAAGTGGGAACATTAACTATCGAAAGGATTTTTGCTCCCATTTGTTTTGCGTCTTTTACAGACTGCAACACGTCAGCAGTCTCACCACTTTGGGAGATAGCAATCAGAACCGAGCTGCTGTCCATAGGAGCGAGGTCATATTGGAACTCGCTTGACATGATCGTTTCTGCCCTAATTTTTGCAAACTTGGCAAGCAAATGTTTT
>JAICVW010000161.1 GCA_025935105.1 Nitrososphaeraceae archaeon | reverse complement strand
TTTCTGGTCGAAGAATGTCGAATACTAAAATATGCCACGTAAATGAACCCTATCGTCTGAATGGCCATAATTGGAGCAAAAATTGGATTTCGGGAGTAGATAGATACAAATATCGAAATACAGCCATAAAGTCCAAAAAAAATTTCCAATAATGTTGTCTTGGTGAAAGGCAGAACATATTCCTTGTTCCTCCATTCATCTACTTTGCGAATCACTCCAAACTTAGGTGTTCGAAGAAACTCATTTTTTCCGGGTATGAGTGCACCAAAGACTGCTACAGTGTTATTAACCGAAATTCCGGTTGCAAAAAAAATCAGGAATAGATATTGCCTGGTTTTATATTTCCAATTATCCCCCCATATTCTTCTTATCATGTAAATGTACGTTGCTGGACCAGTGAGAATATAAAGCATTATCCAAGTAATCGGAGCCCAGTTAACGGCATACAGATTGTAATTTAAAGCAAGTAAGATGGGAATAATTAGGAATTGAATGAGAAAAAGCGGATGCAAAATATGTCGAGTCAGCTGAAACAATGCCTGAATCTTGGTGTCTAAAGCAATATTTTTCTCAGAAAAAATATATCCTAACAGTTTTAGAGCAACCTGAATCGACCCTTTTGCCCACCTAAATTGTTGACGCTTTGCAGCATTCATTTGAACTGGGAGCTCAGCTTCAACTACAATATTTTCCAAGAACAGTGATTTCCAACCCTTAAGCTGAGCCCTAAAGCTAAGATCCAAATCCTCAACAAGGGTGCCGATATGCCATCCGCCAGCATCAGCAATACATGATGCCCTCCATATTCCTGCGGTCCCATTAAAATTCATAAACAAATGGGTGAGGCTTTTTGCCTTCTGTTCGATTAGAAAATGTAAATCTAATGAAACCGCTTGAGCCTCAGTAAGAGAAGAATATGCTTCATTTAGATGACCCCATCTACATTGTACCATACCTATCGTTTGATCCACGAAATATCCAACAGTTTGTTTTAGAAACAAAGGCTGAGGTATAAAATCCGCATCAAAGATTGCAATAAGTTCGCCCTTCGCGCACTGCATCCCAGCTTTCAAGGCGCCCGCCTTGTAGCCTGACCGCTCTTGGCCACGGTGGAAATGCTTAATGTCCAATCCTCTGAGCCGCTGAGCCCTAACCAATTTCTGTATTAATTCAAAAGTCTCGTCGTCAGAATCATCAAGGATTTGTATTTCAAGCTTATTTTTTGGATAATCTAGTAAACACACCGCGTTAATCAATCGAGCCGCAACATATTTCTCATTATAAATTGGAAGTTGTACAGTAACCTGAGGCATATCACGGGTAGTAGACTCAAGTTGGGCTCTTAGCTTGCCCTTCTTTTTAATATGGACGTTGTTATGCAATGAATGATATGATAGATAATAGAAGTTTAGTGTGTATAGAATCATAATCCATGCGACACTTAAGAATATCACATAAAGAAATGCACCCAAGCCGAGCATTCTCTGTTGCCTAGATGCAGAATAAACTTCACGTATATTTAAATTCAGAGATAGAAGTTACACTGGTTCTAAACCATAAAATAAATTGAATAGTCCTGTTACCGATCGAGAGCTATGTGCCTTTCTGGAATATTTTTACGCATTGTGGGGGGCATACATTCTCACAAGCCATACAAAAGATGCAGTCTTTTTCTCTGGCCATAAATGTTTTCTTGTCTGAACTTGGATGACCCGGAGTATCTAGCCATTCATAGACATTAACAGGACAGGCCTCAATACACGCACCATCTGCTATGCAGATATCATAGTCTACGGTCACCTGTGTGCCCCACACACCAAGTTGTCCCGGAGGATCGATTGGTCCCCAAACCTTGATACCCCTAAAGGTTCCAACAACTTGCCTTTTTGATTTGAATTCAGGGTCGATAGGGCCTTCTTGTTTAGAATAATTTGTTCCATTACCGCTAAGAGCGATAGTAGTATTATCACTAGCACCTATAGCAGGAGTACTAGTAGTCACAGAAGTAGCAGTGGCAGCAGCAGCGCTATCAGCCGTTTTTGTCATTGTTGCTGGCATAGCTTTAGGTGCAGCCTGTGGCTGGGTAAGAATTTGTGAAGGAGTAGCTTTTTGACGCTTCATAGGGCATAATTGATTATGGACGTCCTTCATGCTCTCTAGCGTGATAGGATTGGTATGGACGAGCAGACAACCACAGTCAAGACAAACATACTCGCTGTCTGACGACATCAATAGTTCAGAATATTTATTCTTATTTAATCCTTCTTAGATTAAACCTCACTTCCAGTGAATCACCCCTGGCATACCATCATGGTACCCAAACAGTCATGACATGGATCTAGCGCTTGCGAACCTTCGGAAGATTAGGGTTGAAACACCTGCATATAAGCATTGGTAGCGTCTATTGTGAGTAAGTTCCGATAAAGACTAATAGCAAGGGGTATTCATTTAGCAATCAATATTGTCTGGTCTGGGCAGTACATACTGGGCCGAAGTTATTGAAGTGTTACGATCTGTTATCCCGTTCTATGACAGGGTTAATAAGGCTATTTCATTGGGTAATGATACAAGATTTAGAATTAAAGGGGTCAAAGGTCGCATCAATTTAGGCAGCCTATTGCTTGATGCTGGTTCAGGCTATGGGAATATGTCTCGCGTTGTCCTCAATGAAGTGAAGGGTGTGGTAAATATTGTAATGTACGATCCAATTCCTCAGATGCTTTACACTGCAAAGGGACTGTTTAAACCCAAACCTTCTGGTCTTACTATGTCAGCTGGAGTTTTTGAGTATCTACCCTTCAAAAATGACACCTTTGATGCGGTCCTTTGCGGTTATTCGCTTAGAGATGCGATTGTACTTAAAAAAGCAATATCAGAGTTCGCTCGAGTGCTAAGGAATCGAGGTGTATTAATTATCGTAGATTTAGGAAAACCGGATAGTGTTTTGCTAGAGAAATTAGTGTCATTTTATTTGAGATACATGCTAGGCATCCTTGCGTTCATAGTCGCCGGAAGGGCGGGTCTCAAGTTTAGGACACTTCATGGTACCTATTTGAAATGGCCTAAAAACTCTGTACTAAGGGAAATTTTAAATGAACACTTCGATGATGTTGAATTTCAGACCAAGTTGCTTGGTGGCGCCATCATAATTGCGGCGAGAAAGTCGTTTGCATGATGTAGAACATTATCCGGCTAACGATTGCCATTAGATTTAGCAGGTAATTCTTATTGGGGCTATGCTTTGCCAAATCCAGAGCTAAGGAAAAATGGCCTATAATTTGAATCAAATTCGAGCCTCTCTACTATTGATATTGCACCTCAAATGCACGCAAAGTTAATTAGATGCATCTCATTTTTTCCTCATTATCGAATGGAAGGGTCTAAGAAAGTACGAGAGATTCTCGACACGGTCTTTTCAAGGAACGAGGAAATAGTAACAGAAGATGCGGCAAAAGAAATCTTGACAAATTATGGAATCAAAGTTCCCTCCTATGCTTTGGTCAAGACAGAATCTGAGGCTGCCGAAAAGGCAACACAGATCGGGTTTCCATTGGTTGCAAAAATTGTTTCTCCGAAAATTCTTCATAAAACTGACGTAAAAGGGGTCAAGACCGGGCTCTCATCGGAGGACCAAGTGAAGGATGCATTTGTCGACATGTATGGCCGTCTTCATGAACAGTACGATGCAAAGGGAGTATTGCTCGAAAAGATGGTTCCGGCGGGTATCGAATTAATAATTGGCCTGCAAAACGACCCCCAATTCGGCCCTGTAATAATGGTCGGTATGGGTGGCATTAATACTGAGATATTTAAAGACGTATCATTTCGAGTCCTTCCTATTACTACTAGTGATGCGACAGATATGATTGATGATCTGAAGGGAAAGGAGATTTTGAATGGGTTCAGAGGCTCCGATCCGGTCGATAAGAAAATGCTAGCTAATGCCATAGCTTCCATAGGACAACTTGGAACTGATTTGGCACCGTATTATGAGAGTATAGATTTCAATCCGGTCATTGTATACAAAGACAGTTACTGTGTAGTGGATGCTAAAATAGTTCTAAGAGACAAACCTGACCCAGATGCTATTTCAAAATCTGAGCCAGATGCATCCTATATGGACGTTTTCTTCAATTCTAAATCAATTGCCCTGATTGGCGCCTCCCCCGAGAAAGGCAAAGTGGGTAATTCAGTTTTCGAAAGTTTAGTAAAGCACGAGTACAAGGGGAAAGTCTATCCTGTGAACGCAAAGGGTTATCCCGAAATTATGGGTGTCAAAGCATACAAGAGCCTTGACGATATTTCAGATCCCGTTGAAGTAGTTGTAGTCACAGTAGACCTGAGGTTCGTTCCTGAACTATTGAAAAGTTGTGGCAAGAAAAATATTCACAACATGGTCATTATATCAGGGGGCGGCAAGGAACTCGGAGGAGAGCGAGCGGCTATTGAGCAGCAAATCAAGGAACTATCTAGAGAGCTAAATGTGAGAATCATTGGCCCAAACTGTATTGGGATGTTCAACGGTCAAAACAGGCTCGACTGTGCTTTCCAGGGCCATGAACGCATGCTGAGGCCACAAAACGGAAACGTGGCATTTCTTTCGCAAAGTGGCACCGTGGGTATTGCCTTTATGGAGACAGCTGATACCTTTGGTATGAGTAAAATGATTTCTTATGGCAACCGATCCGATGTAGACGAGGCAGATATGATATGGTATCTCTCAAATGATCCTCAGACCAAAGTCATAGGATTATATGTAGAGGGACTTGGAGACGGGCGTAAATTTATGAACACAGCAAGGAAGGTAATTCATGAAGCCAAGAAACCTGTAGTTGTGTTCAAAAATGGACGAACAAGCAGAGGCGCCAAGCAGGCACAGTCTCATACAGGCTCATTGGGAGGGTCGTATGCAGTGGTTAAAGGAGCGCTAGATCAGGCTGGGATTATATCTGTGGATAGTTATGAGGAGCTGACTGGATCGCTCAAGGCATTAATCTGGCAACCTATTCCGAATGGTGGAAGAGTTGCAATGGTCACTAATGGAGCAGGGCCGGTCATTGCAGCCATTGATCACTTTGAAAAATTAGGATTGTCGCTAGCTGAAATTAGTGATAACAGCATGAAAAAATTAAAAGAACATTACCCTCCAACCTATGTCGTAGGCAACCCATGTGACATTACTGGTTCTGCAAGTGCAGACGATTACTGCTTTGCGATCCAAAGCTTTCTAGAAGATCCAAATGTAGATATCGTCATGGCCTGGTTCGTTTTTCAAGACGATCCGTTGGAAGTTACAATTGTGGATGTGTTGGCAGACTTCCAGAAACAAAAGAAGAAGCCGGTAATTGTAGGTGCGATGGGTGGCCCTTTCACCCAAAAGATTTCGGCCCAAATCGAAGACCAAAATGTTCCAGTTTACGGCTCGGTCACTTCTTGGGTAACTGCTGCTGGGAGTCTAGCGAAATGGTCTAAAATATTGGCCAACAAGACCTGACCGTTCAAAGATTTTGTGTCGTTTAGTGCGACAAGACGCAACATCAGCCAAATTAAACTGCCAAATCCTGCTCAAAATGATAAGGAAAAGGTTATTATATTTATAAAACCAAATGACTGTTGATGGAAAGCACAGAACTGAGTCAGGTCATTACTATAACACCAAAAGCTGCGCAGAAGGTTGAAGAGTTTATGAAACAAGAAGGCAAAGATGGCCTATATTTGAGAGTATATGTGTCTGGCGGTGGATGTTCTGGTCTGTCCTATGGCATGGGATTTGAAGAAAAAGCTGAAGAGGACGACCACATCATCGAGCAAAATGGCGTCAAGGTCCTAGTAGATGGGTATAGCCAACGTTATTTGAAAGGTGCCAACATCGACTATATCGAGAGTTTGATGGGAGCAGGTTTCAAGATTGGTAATCCTAACGTAACAAAAAGTTGCTCGTGTGGGCATTCTTTCAACACTGACTAAGTCCAGTGTAAGCAACGAGCGTCGTCCACGCTATTCCCCTTATACGTGTCTGGTCAGGGCCACAATCCTCTAATTTTTATCGCTTCAACTACTCGATTCACTGCCAACAGAGTGCTGGCTTTTCGCATATTTACTTGATATTTCTCATGCGTAGAATAAACATCAGAAAATGCTCGGGTCACGTTCTTGTCTAGCTTTTCGTTCACTTGATTTTCGCTCCAGTATTCTCTTCTGAGGTTTTGGAGCCATTCAAAATAAGAGACCGTTACCCCACCTCCATTGGCCAAAACGTCTGGAATAACCAATATCTTGTTTTTGTACAAAATATCGTCTGCCTCTGTAGTGGTAGGCCCGTTAGCTGCCTCTGCAACAATTTTTGCACTAATCTTTGAAGCATTTTTCCTTGTAATTTGATTCTCAAGTGCTGCTGGGATTA
>JAICVW010000092.1 GCA_025935105.1 Nitrososphaeraceae archaeon | reverse complement strand
GAAACCTTGCAAAAAATGCTGAACATCATCAAAGCATCAAATGAAAGTTAAATAAAAAGGTAAACGGTTATCAAAGCAGGAGAAAAAGAAAAAAAGATCGACATTGTCAGCTTGGGCAAGGGGATATAGTAGTGGTAATAGTAGAGTAGTTGGGGAACAGAATTCTGGGGGCCAGCTGGGTCAGCGTAGATATGAAGAATATGCATACGTTTTAGACTTTACCCAACGGGCGAAATCATCGACTGTGAGAGGAAAGGAAGGTATGATTATTCAAGCTGTTGGTGAGGAACGACTCACATTACTCGAACTCTTAGGAGCCCAGAACCTGAGTGTAGAAATTGGCGAAAGGGTCTATATTGGTAGGGAAGGTAGAGATAAGGTGATGAGCGTTCTAGGTAGGCTTGAATATGAATATATATCACAATCTGCAAAGAACGAGCTTCCTAGTGTAATTGAAAAGATAGTGATAACAAATCAAAAACGGTTCATTGATTATATAAACATGGCTCAACCCATGACTCCTAGAATCCATGCCTTGGAGCTTATTCCTGGGATTGGAAAAACTTACATGATGACTATAATAAAAGAGCGAGAGAAGAAAAAATTTGAAAGCTTTTCAGAAATACAACAAAGAGTAGGTTTGAGAGAACCAGCGAAGCTGCTGGCAAAGAGAATAGTTGATGAAATTACCGGTGAAGCCAGAATGAATTTGTTTGTTAGAAAATGAGGCTGCCAAGACGAAGGCTTCTCGGTCAGCATATGCTGATAGACGAAAGAATAATTAAGAAACTACTAAAAATTTCTATGATTAATCAGCACGACACCGTTTATGAAGCAGGTACTGGGGACGGCAGCCTAACAAGAGCACTGTGCAAAATAGCAAAGTCGGTGGTCTCGTTTGAAATTGATAAAAGTTTATTCAATAGATCTAGAAGACTTTTACCTATGTTTCCAAACTTGAGTTTGGTGAATGCTAATATTTTTGATTGCTTTTCCCTCACATTCGATGTTTTCATCTCAAACCTTCCATACTCTAGGAGCAAACAAGCACTCGAGTGGCTACCGCTGCAGAGCTTTAGTAGAGCTATTATTACTGTGCAGAAGGAATTTGCTGACAAATTGCAGGCAAGCCCCGGAGACAAAAATTATCGAGCCATTACTGTCATAGCACAATACTGTTTTAATATAGAGCAGCTAATCTTGATTCCAAAATACTCATTTGAACCACCGCCCAAAGTGGAATCTATCGTTATCAGATTGGTGCCGAAGCAACCGGGGGTCCATACTACACCTTCGATAATAAGAAATGTGAATCTCTTGTTCTCATCTAGACACAAGAAATTAGTTTCAATATTAGCAAAATATAATGTAAAGCTTGAATTCAAGCCTAATGAAAAGGTGGAACAATTAATGCCTGATCAGTTGATTAAACTTGCTGAATGCATTGCGATTCATTGATATTTGAATGACGTATCACGGGACCAAAAAGGGCTATTGACACCTAACTTAAATTAATCACACGTTTAAATAAACTTACTTTGGGGTCAGTTCTATTCTTGCAACCATGTTATTTTGGAATGGAGGAAAATCGGAAGGCCGGCTCACTTGCGTAAATTCACCTTTTTCCGAATAATAAGAGTAATGAACGGTATGGTTTTCCAAGTTTAGTGTCTTCAATTGAGATTTTCCAGACGAGTTATCTACTACTGAGATTGTTCTGTTATTTGGGGAATAAATCTTCATAAAGTCAGCCATAGTCAGTCGAATGGGCCTTATGTATTCAACGTGAATTTTTGACCCAATTCCATCTGTATGAATTACATGCAGACACTCTTTTCCACCGAGGGTACTATTTCCAACTCCAGCCGGCAGCAAATATTGCTTTCCGTCAGCCCGTATTTGTACTATCGGATAAAGATTAAACTGATCTGCTCCTTGTGATTTGAGACATATTTTTGAGGGTATAGGAGGCGGAACAAAATGTGGGATTATCACTAACGATACGAGGAGGGAGGCACCCATAGCAATTGGAGGGATGAGAATCTCTTTTTTCCCTAATCTTCTTGGAGCCTTTTCTTCCTTGACCTTACGCTTGGGCATTGCAAATCTACCGCACCATACAAGTGTTTGATGCGGTATTATTAAGATTCTCCGGTTATGCTCTGCTAAGTCATACGATAGAAGAGCTTTTCTATTCAATAAACTCAGTACATGTGCTTATGGAAATAGTCCAGATCTCGGACATGCACATAGGAAGCATGTTCAAGCAAGATGCTTTTGATGTGTTAGTACGGGAGATCAATAATTTGGAACCGGATGCAATTCTTGTAACCGGTGATCTTACAGACGAAGGATTACTATCCCAGTTCGAACGGGCACGATCTGAAATACAGAAGTTTAAGTGTAACAACAAAATCGTCTTGGCCGGTAACCATGATTATAGGCATACCGGTTATCTTCTTTTTAAAAAATTCTTTCAAACAAAACAGGTCTATGAATTAGACGATGATGTGATAATTATGACATTAGGCACGGCTAGGCCGGATAGAGACGAAGGGGAGGTAGGGTACAGACAAAATAAATGGATGTTTACTACCTTGTCTCAATATGATGGTAAAACTAAGATAGTTGCAATGCATCATCACCTAATAGGCATTCCAGACACTGGCACGGATAAAATTATCATCTTGGATGCAGGCGACACACTGATGGCATGTTTGCAAGCCAAAGTTGATTTGGTGTTATGTGGTCACAAACATAGACCTTGGAGCTGGAAGTTAGGGTCGCTCGAGATAGCATATGCCGGAACAGCGAGTTCAGAAAGATTTAGAGGATTTTTCGAGAACGCCTACAATATTATCAGAATAGAAAATAGGATAATACAGGTCGACATAAAGATAGTTGGAGGCAAACGTATGGCTCTCAATAGCCTAGTGACCGATTATGCAAATGAGGGCTTTCGCCAACGCAACGAGGTCTAAAACAAAACGACTAGTCCCTCAACTAGGTATCTATTATCTATTTAAAAAGACCAACTTTCACTTCCCTCTCGCATTGAAATTAAGATCTTTTTGCAGTTTTGTTTCCCCTACTTCTTCGCGTGCATAAAAAGCCGAAAATCGATGTTTAAAATCATGAAATAGATCTCGCCTCTAGTCCGGAGCTGTAGTCTCCTCCTATATGAAGGCTGAACAACAGGCTATATATGCCTGCAGGTTTTGGGAAGATAGTAAGCAAGCAAGTCCATTGTTGTTTATTCACATTGATGGTGCTAGTCGTGGCAACCCCGGCAGCTCGGGGATCGGAATTGTGATCGTAAGGGATAGTCATAATGTTAGTGAGTATCGGGAATTCATAGGCACAAGGACCAACAATCAGGCTGAATATCTTGCTTTAAAGAAGGCACTCGAAATCGCCTCCTCTCTTGACAGTGAAGTGACAATTTTATCTGATAGCGAACTAATCATAAATCAAAGACTACATTACTACAAAGTCAGAAATAAGCAACTAAAAGAGCTATTTAGGCAAATTACGTTTCTGGAAAGGCGTTTCACAACTGTGAATTACAGACATGTTCCGAGGGAACTTAATAAACATGCAGACTTGTTAGCGAATAAGGCAATAGACGAACGCATTAAATAGGAAAACAGGACCTCATGATCTAATTGGCAGCAGTGAAGACTCAGAGTTATTCCAATTTTGTTTTCAGAATATGAGGAAAAGGTATTTGGCTGAGCTGCCAATTTTGAAGATATCATTGCCCAACACTATTCATGCCATTGGTCGGCACTCCAATTGTCTTACACACAGATAGAGGATTCAAATTAGCCCAAAACTAGAACTTTACGTTGTAAAAAGACAGCAGTGATCTTGGAACACATATTTTTATTTTGAATTTAGTCGGGAATATCTGAAAAAGCCATTGATGCGATAAACCATAACACCATCTGTTAAATTATATTTTTTTTGTTATGGTTATGACATCCTCGTCAATTAGCAGGTGATCTATACCGACCTTTTGTCCACCAAATTTAGCACTTCTTCCCCATATCTGCGCATATCTGAAATTCCTAACCACACTACGGTGTATTCTGTTACACACATCTTCAACACTGGCTCCATTTTGCATAATCATGGGTTCTTGATAGTCGGTGTCTTTGCCTTTCTCGCGCATATATACCCGAATAAAATCTAATTTATTGTATATTTCTTCTTTGAGAGCATCTATATTTACAGCAGCGTCAGCAGCAATTGGGATAAAATCATTTCCAATAGTTGACTGGACCTCTCGAATGAAACCCTGATTTACGAGGTCTATCTTGTTTAAGACAGTTAATGAGGGCATATATGCTCTGTTGTCACTTAAAACATCAATCAACTGATCAACTGAGAGATCTTTTTCTCTTATGATAACTCTACAATTACGAACGCCATATTCAAGTAAAACCTCTTGAACAAGCTTTTCAGAAATTTTCGCTGGCGCCAAAAAGTTAATAGAAAGCCCTCCTGAAGACGCCTTCTCTAAGGCTACGTCCGGAGGTTTACTATCGATCCTAATGCCGATCCCAAATAGCTCCTTTTTAATAAGATCTAAATGTTGGGGATGGAAGACATCAAGAATAATGAGAATTAGATCTGCGGTGCGGGCAATTGATAACACCTTTTTGCCTAATCCCTTTCCTGCTGCTGCACCCTCTATTATCCCTGGCATGTCAAGAACTTGTACTCTTGATCCTCTATAATGCATCATCCCTGGGATTGCAGTGAGTGTTGTGAATTGGTACGAGCCAACTCGTGATTTGGCATTTGTTAATCGATTAAGGAGAGTAGATTTTCCTACACTTGGCAGTCCAATAAGAATAACTGTAGCGTCACCCCCTTTTCTTACGTCGAAACCTGAAGAACCACCCCCAGTGGCTAAAGTTCTCCTTTGAGTGTTTTCTTCCATTTCTCGCCTCAGGCGTGCTATTTTCGCCTTTAGGAGGCCAATATGATGCTCAGTCGCCTTATTTATCTGAGTCTTGTGAATTTCATCCTCGATAGCTTTTATCTTCTCTGCTAAGCCCACGCCAAATAGATTACATGTTTGGATTATTATCAGTTTAGTTGTGAGCCAGGTAAATGCCTGAAACTATTGATAACCATATTTGCAATTGTCTTATGGGAGAAAATCTATATTCCGTAAACGTGTTTGAAGATCAGCGTGAAAGCGTGTGGAAGATGTAGAAAAATTAAATTTTATTCTTTGAACTTTATATTTTCGAAATCCACTTGTAATGAGTGTTATTTAGCTGAACTTGGCCAGCCTGAAGATACATACAGTAATGAGCGATAGAGTGAGTAGATTTACTTGATCTTATACTGATTGAAAGTAGTATATGCGACTGATTAGGGAAACCTGATCGATCTTTGGTATCTATATATCTTGATTAGAAAAGTTTAATGTATAACTTGAGAATACGATTGTCAAATAGCCATGAAATGATGTAATTAATCGTCGTAGGTATTTCCCTAAATCATAATATTTACATCATCTTATTTCTATCAAGGCTTCGATTCAAAAACGTGCCCTTCGCTATATATTCAAAAGAAAAGGTGAGTTTCAGTTACTTTATTCTTTATTGGTTCTTTAGTGCCTCATTTAGTTACTTGGAATGAATTGATCATTTTCTGCACCATTGGTAGATACTTGTCATATTCACCAACTCCGCCTTCGTAAGTAATAATATACGCTTTATCGCCTTTTATTGCACCAATTTCCATATCTTTGAGCACCGTGTTGCCATCCTGAGATGTATATACTAATTTGTATGCTGGTAATGTCGCAAGAACATTATTAGTAGTTGATTCAATCACTTTGAAATCCTTAAGTGATTGTTTTAAGTCACTCAAACCTTCACTAGAGTATTGGGCCACTGACATTCCCTTTTCATCGGATATATCGTCTACACTCACATCGATACTAGCATTAGAGTTACTTGCTGGTGGATAAAGCGTAACAATATCAGTTTCTGTATCTTGTTTTGTTCCGTTTTGTACTTTATCCCAATTTGAAGGATACTGGAATTTGATTCCGTATGTAGAGTTCGCATAAGTTAGTAGGTTTGTTGGACCTGGCTGGGCTATAGCTATGAGCTTTGACTCGACAATCAAAGTTAATCCTGACAATATCAGAACCAATACCAAGATTGGTATTACTGTATTACTCTTCATAGATTACAACCTGTGACCGATGGCACATTTAAGTGAATCCACTATTTATTTGGTCGAGTTAATTGACCTCCTCTATGTTAAATCATCCCTTGTGCAATTTTGGGATTAAAATTAGAGGGTGTCCAATTCATCATATCTACAAGGAATCCAATACCTTCTCGCCTGTAGATTGATGACAACCGGCAACAACAAATTTACCGTGGCGATACGCGCATTCAGCTAATCAGTTGCTAATTTATGATTGGCTAAATTAAAACTAATCAAAATATTTATTTTACTTATAGCCTGTGCTAATCATCCACTACGGGTATTACGCGAAAGAAGTCATTTTATATAGCTGTATTGACACACACAAAGAATTCCAGATTCCCAATATTTAGTTGACATATCCAATTCAAGATAGACGCTACAATCATTTGTTGTCAATGATTAGAAAGAGTCGTATATCATATGACAATTTTATAAATTATCTGGAAACGCGTTACAAAGTGCCTCTCACCATAACATACTCACTGAACGTCAAATTCAACTACATCGAAAGAAATTAGAAAGCTAAATAGCTCGTACGTCAACAGTAAAAGTTTATCAAATATTATCATACTGTAATCCATTCAATGAATGTATTACTTGGATCGTTACTCGTACTAAATAGAGAGTGATGTGTTACCAGTCAGAGGAATCCTGTAAGCAATCTTTCGTATTGTGCATCTTTGCTTCACCGCATTTGTGCTATTCTAATGCCTTGAAATAAGGTTAGTAAACGTTAGTTTATTTCATAACATTGGATACTCACTCAATTCAAGATGAGAAGTTAATTTCATGAACCCCTTTTCTCACACAATAAAATCAGTGGGTGAACATGAGATCAATGTCTCACAAAATAGTAACATATTGTAGAATGCTAGTTCCGCCCCATACTCCGCCTATTTACATGAAAGGCCACTTATGATGTTAGGAACAAGTTACGAAAACTCAAGATTGAAAATATTCCTTTACAATTGCTTCTTGCCACAACTAGTACAATATCTGGCATTTGATTTTATTTCGAAGCCACAACCAATGCAAGTTTTTGGCGCAGCGATGTCGTGTAAGGAAGAAACGGGTTTAGGAACTGTAGTGTTTTCGAGGTGGCCATACATTTTCGTGACCGCTCCACTGGGTTGGAATGTGTCATTGACATCAGGCATTGACTCCAAAAAAGAAGTTTTACTTTTAGCTTTTTTATCTTCAATGTATGACATCAGACGTGGCATCGTACCTTCTTTCTCTTCTGAATTATTTATTGGCTCTCCAAGCCACATTGCAAATTTCTTTAGGGTCATTTCGGGAGTAGAAAACGTAAGAGAGTGGGTGGCCATGTATTCTTCTGTTGCGGCTCTTGCGTTGAATATCTTCATAGCCATTTTTGTCTCTCCACATTTTTAATTATTGCGACTTCCACATTTGTTACAAAATTTGGCTCTAAGAGAGAGAGTTGAACCGCAACTGTTACAAATCTTAACATTAGCCGATTTAGTGGAATCTGCAGCTGCAGCAGAGAATGAGGGACTTGGAGTAACATCTGCAAGCTTATTTGTCTGCCCTGAAATGTTAGACAGATTCTGCTCAATGGCTAGTTTGAGCTCAAATAAAACTTCGATGGCACCACTACTGAGCGATGTTGACTTGATAAGATAATCTGCCAACTTGGGCATAAAAGCCTCTTGATTCACCTTTCCTTTCTTATATAGTTCAGTTGCATCGACGAATGATTCATACTGTTCTTGAATG
>JAICVW010000340.1 GCA_025935105.1 Nitrososphaeraceae archaeon | reverse complement strand
CTTGAAGAAGAATTCATCCTTCTCACGTCTTCTCAATGTTAGAAGTCACAACTGGGCTAGAAGACGATGGTTGGACTTTAGAAATGGGCATACCATATATCTAATTTTCCTCATGACATTCGCCAACTTCATAACTATACAGTACCAGCTTTTGCTTCAGAGGTACCCAATCTTTCAAGAGCTCCATATCAATATTTGGATATTTGCTGTTTTGTTTATTGTAATTTACTTGCCCTTGGGTATGATAGTAGGATATTGGCATAGGAGAAACCAATTCGCTGTGGAGGCGGAGGCCTTATTTAATCAGAATCAAATAGGCGCGACGATAAATCTTTTCCTGATAGATCTAATCGATGGCAGGGTTACAGAAGAGGAAAAAGCACACATGCGAAGATACCTATTGAAAATTATGAGAAATGCCCCAAGTCCATACCGCGGCTTGAATAAGGAAGGTAGCAGTATAAAGAAGGAAGGAACTCAGCGCGATAGCAACTCAGAAATGAACATCCAGAAAACTCGTTAAGATCTTCGAATTATATGCGAATCCTGCACCTATGGGACCAAGCCGGAGTAGCATTTATTCTGGCAAAATATCAAACCTTGCGGGGGGACCAATCTCATGTTTTAATGGTTAAAGAATATGACAAATTTGGGATCAGCAAATTTTATAGAGAGTACATCATTAGCACAACGCTGCAGGAATTCTTGCAGAAAAGCATTGATGAAGCTCGTTCCTCAGATATATTACATATACATAGTAGAAGCGATCTAGTCCATGAATTTCGGAAGGTATTCGGCAAATCAAAGAAGATTGTTGTTCATTATCACGGAACTGACGTTAGAGGGATAAAGAATCAAAGGCTACCTCACAGATCGAGGCTGTCAGACATAGCCGTAAGGGGCATTTTCACGTACCGAAAAATTAAGGCAGCTGCATTATTTAAAAAAAGAATCCATTCTAAGGCCCAGATGCTCGCAGATGCAGTTGTCGTGTCAACACCAGATCTATTATCTAGAGTTCAAAACGCGGTTTATGTTCCTAACCCTATCGATACAGGTCACTTCGCTCCTAATGGAATTGTAAAAATGGATACGGCCCTAACTATTGACACTGAGGCTATTGATATCAATCTTACACTCAACCATTGTAAGAAAAATGGACTTGATTTTGATATCGATGTCTATAATAGAATTCAGAATCCGATAATGTACTCCGACATGCCCTCCTTTCTAAAGAAATACGGAACATACATAGACATTAGATATGTTGATGGAATACTTCTAGAAAATCTGAGTAAAACTGCTTTGGAGGCATTGGCTTGTGGTCTTGATGTTATCGACTACCGGATCAAACGCTTGCGTGGGTTACCGACAGAAAATGAGCCTGTTAATGTCGTAAATAAATTAGATTCAATATACTCGGGATAAACACCTAGGACCTAGCCTGAGCACCGTACCCCGTCGAGCGACCGGGTAAGATAAGAACGCCTAGCAGGGGATTTATCTAATAATACTCGCTCATCAGTATTTTAGACTGTCTAGCCGCCTCAGTTGATTTAATTTGTTTATAAGAAACCCTTTTTTCCCTGTCTTACACTGATCTATCGCGTTTTGTAATATCATTTGGGGGCTAACAACTTGGAGATTAGTATATTTATTCAATAATGCTTCCAGTTCTAAGAGGTCCCGCATCGTGTTTGGAGGTAAGAAAACAGGAAATAAAAGGTTGCACTTAAAAGACTTCTGGAGCGTAAAGTATTCGTACGATCTCTGTTGCGTCAGAGTATAATCTGGAAATGGCTGTTTTGATGATATATCTTCTAATGTATCATCGTTGTGTGGAAACGTTGGGTTCGCTTCGGACTCGTGAGCAATGCATTTACTCGTCAGATTTGAGTCGTACAGCGGATTGACAATGCCTTGAGTACTATCGGGTACAGTCGCAATAACTCTCTCACCTTTAGCTGTATTCAACGTCTCCAGCCTTTGTGCACTCTTGTTGTACCATGAGGGATGAATTGAAGTATACATTCCTTGGCTTCTGCCGACTATATATTCAATTAAAGGAACAATGTCAGCTCTTCCGTAGTGCAGATTAAGATTGTGTCGTTTACCACTCGTTTTATGTGTAAAGTGTTCTGAACATTTTGCGCAGACATAACTAATTCGACCCATCCCTTGATATTTCTTGATTTCTACAGTGCTACACAGTGTCGCTCTCTGCTATAATAATAGACTAGAAAAATAAGTTATAGACCTTTATCTCTATTTAGATCGGTTGGCAGAATTAGCTGATGCTCTAAGGGGATTTGTCAAAGGTGAGGTATTCAATGACGAATGGACAAGGAAAATTAATTCAATTGACGCAAGTCATTATGCCTTAACTCCATCTATTGTCATAGACCCTGCTGATGAAAATGATTTGCAAGCAATTTCCAGTTACTGCTATAATCGGGGTCTACCAATCACGGCTAGAGGAGCTGGAACGGGGCTTTTAGGACAGTCTCTTACCGAAGGGATTGTAATAGATTTCACAAAGCATATGAACAAAATACTGCAGATAGAAAATGATTATGTTATACTTCAGCCCGGAGTAGTGAAAGGGGTACTAGACAAGGAGCTCAGAAAGAGAGGAAAGTTTCTTCCTCCAGACCCTGCTAGTAGTAATTACTGCACCCTGGGTGGAATGATTGCAAATAACTCGAGCGGACCACATGGGTTAGCGTATGGTAGTATCATAAATTTTTTGAAAGGCGTAAATGTTGTGTACTCTGATGGAACTGTCGATTCATTAGGCGAAAATGATTATGGCTCAAGGTATGCAAGACACTTGATTGATCTAGTTTCAGATAATATAAGCTTGATACAGAACGGATATCCGCTCGTCAACAAGAATTCATGCGGCTATCGCTTAGATGCAGTGATAAACCATAACAATTATTCTCCGCAAAAGGTTTTTGCTGCCTCCGAAGGTACATTGGGACTAGTGACATCCGCATCTATTAAAATACTTGATATACCAAGTCATCGAAGTCTAATAATTCTGGTTTTTGAAGATCTTATCGCAGCTACGTCCTCAGTACCGAGACTGCTGAAGTGTCATCCAGTTGCTATCGAGTTGTTAGACAGCTCTTTATATTCCAGCGAATCTGGCAGAGGGTCTAGTCACAATGAGTGCGTTGTATTTGTGGAATTTGCCGCTGATAGACTAAGAGAAGTTGAAACTAGATTATCAAAATGTAAAGAGAATCTTGCTTCGAGCTGTAGACACGTTGAAACGGCGAACGATCAAATGAGTGTAGATAAAGCTTGGGCTGCTAGAAAGGGACAATTAAACAATATTATGAAACTGACTGTAGGAAGTCGAAGACCTGTAGGCTTGATAGAAGATACCGTAGTCAACACCAATTTTCTTCCAGAGTATGTTAGATTTCTATTGAACCTATACCATGCAAATTATTTGAATTATGTAATCTATGGTCATTTAGGAGACGGAAACCTGCACACAAGACCAATGATGGATCTTGAATCACCATCTGAACTAGAACTTCTACAGTCATTAGCTGATAGAGTTTTCGCTAAAGTTATTCAGCAACGTGGAACTATATCCGGTGAACATGGAGACGGTTTGGCCCGTTTAGACTTCATCCCAAAGGTTTACGGAAGTCCAATTTTTTCTCTTTTCAAAAAGGTAAAAAGACTTTTTGATCCTGCTTGTTTATTAAACCCGGGTAAGAAAATCCCGGTTTCAGCTTTAATGAATGATGGGATTTGAAAGCTACTAGCGATATAACCATTCCGTCAACTAGCTCTAATGCGCATGTTAAAGAGAATTTCACAATTGGCAGACGATCGGTTAACCCACTTTGTTAGCAATACACGGCTTCGTTACAAGGATTTCGCAATTAACCATTATTCCACAGTAAAAAATGGGGGACTACTGGGAAGAAATTACTTGGTCTGTTCGTTCAGGCTGTGTGTCTGTAGTTGCGGAACTTTGAGTGTGACGATGTGTAATGGCCTTTCTGCGTTTTCTGTACTCAGTGTCTGCCTGCATAGCTGCTGACAATATTTTGCTTTTTGATTTAGTTGATTCTAAGAACATTTTTGTATCTTTTGGAAGACAATGACCACCTATTCCTTCTCTTGGTTCTAGAATGTTTACGTTCCACTTTGTATTCAGGGCATCTCGCAATTCTGAAAAGCTCATATTATTTTCTTGGCAATAAAGATAG
>JAICVW010000452.1 GCA_025935105.1 Nitrososphaeraceae archaeon | reverse complement strand
GGGATAGCCGCTGCTGCCTCTGACAAACTTTCCGGGATAGACGAAATGAAACTAGATATTAGAGGCTCATTTACCCTTGCGTATTTCGAGAAGAGAGATCTGACTTGAAGAGAACTACCAAGTGCGGCTGCTGACTTCGAATCTCCCACTAACATATGAGGCTCCGAGGTCTATATAAATTTCTATATAAGAATGAATTTGTTGATATCATTAGCAATCGATCCTCCCTTGCAGGCTTACATAATAAGAAATTACTAGCTTTGCGTAAGAAAAAGTAGTAAGTAAAATATGAACTTTGATTAGACTAGAACATTTCGTAACTTAGAAAATATCAATTTTGACATTTCTACAAACTACTCTATGACAACTGCTTTGAGATCCTGCCGTCCATCTATATTCGCCTCTTTTTAACGAGGGATATCAAATCCATCACGTTGCTGAACATGCCCACCTCATTTAGACGATGAGCATCGCTCCCTAAATGCATTTTCACTCCCTCTTGAACGAAGGTTTTAATCCAATGCGCAGGAGGTCTGTGGTATTTGGCGTTTATTTCAACGACCTTGTCGTGTTCACAGATCAAAGCGCCAAGTTTTTCAACTTCCGCTGCTTCAAGCTGAAAACTAGGTTCGGGTGCGATATGACCGATGACGTCGACGCTAGGATTTTGAATGACTTTTTCCAATGCGTTTAGCCAAATGTCTTTCTTATGATAAAGAGTGTGGAAGCTTGCCACTATAAAATAATTTTCTGCATAGAAATCTGGACAGTCGATAGAACCATCTGCCAGTATTTTTGCCTCAAAGCCAGCTATTATTCTAATTGCGGCCTTTTTGCTAATCGTAGCGATTTCTTGCAGGTATTCTCCAATCCAAGTCGAAGAAGTTCTAACGTGCTCTGTAAAAGCAATAGTCACAAGATTCAGATTTCCTGCCTGCTTTACTACGTTCTCAATGGTAAGATCACTTGCGGAGTGATCATTAAAGGTAGAGTGAACGTGGTAATCCTCTGAGAGGTTCACAGAATACCATTCTATTATTCTTATAAATGAATTACCTGATAAGAATTGCGCCGTTGCACAAATGCTTATAAGTTATATAGCTTGTACGACTCTAATTGGTTATGTCATTTGTCTAAGTTTATTACTTCAACTATCTTAGTTCCAGGTTCGGCGGGCCCTGCAGGCATTAACACAATTAAATCCTTGAGAATGGCCGGCTTTAATGGTAAGATTGTTGCAACTGATTCTAGCTCGTTATCTGCGGGATTCTTTATGGCTGATGTGAATGAGGTGATCCCAGAGGCTGATGACTATAAGTTTGTCGAAAAGTTATTCAATATAGTACGGTCTCACAAAGTGGCTGTTATAATGCCATCATCCGGTTTCGATATCTATCCATACAGTGAAAATCAGAAAGAGCTCGCAGAGATGGGAGCTATTGCGATAGTGAGCGACCGAGAGAAGTTGGAGATCTGCCGCGATAAGATGTTAACTTTCCAAATTCTTTCTCAAAAATTCACACTCCCTTTCACTACCGCAGATTCCAACAAAATTGGTTCGTTTCCCGTCCTTGCAAAACCCAGATTCGGAAAGGGTAGTAAGGGGATAGTCAAAATAGATGATGAGTCAGATCTGAGGTACATTTTGTCAAAGCGTGACGATCTTGTTTTCCAAGAATATTTGCCAGGGACTGAATACACAATTGACGTACTTTCGGATTTAGAAGGTAAACCCTTGATGGCAGTACCGAGAATTCGGATGCAAACGAAGGCGGGGATCTCAACAAAGGGCAGGATTTTGAGGGATTTCACATTAGAGGCAGAATGCATGCAGATTGCTAAACACATTGGAATCAAGGGTCCGTGCTGTATGCAAATGAAAGAGTCCAATGATGGGGAACTGAAGCTAATAGAGGTGAACCCTAGGATGGGAGGCGGGACTATATTTACAACTTTGGCAGGGGCTAACTTCCCTGCACTGCTTTTAGATCTGATCGAAGGAAGGGAAATTTCCATCCCTTCAATCTCAGAAATAACTGTCGTCAGGTATTTCGAAGAATTTGTACTCACACATGAGAAAGAAAAAATACATGTTGGAGCCAATTTATTATCGAGGACAGGTTTTCGGGCATAGACCTGTCACAAGATACTATATGAATATGAAAGACGTTTATCAAGTGACATGGCCAATCTCCTGTGATCTTCATTATGACGATACAAAAGCCGATGGTCATACCAAGGCTTACCACTATGGCATCCCACCTTCTTGGTCTTGTTTTGTTTGTTTGGGTCCTCGACTTGTTCAATAATCCTTTAGAAAAGGTCATTACGCTTTATAGATTTTGAAGCTTAGATTCAGTATTATATATCCCCATCAAGGTTAGCCATAATACAATTAACCAAGGTCCGCATGTTCGATAATGCCGGGCCAATGATAACCACATGCGATTCATACGAGAGTTGAATCAAAGTAATACCTCAGATTTGACTTCATACAGAATAGCTCTCTAAAAGCCTGCAATAGATATATTCGCACTATCAGCCTCAACTTTTCATACCATCTCAAAACTCTAATGAGTTTGACTATGCTACGTTGAAAAGGGAATCGGAACAATTCTTACCTATCAATATCCGAATATGCTCCTGCTTCTCTAGATTAGCTTTATATTTTGCCTTGCTCCATTATTGAAGGAATCATGGGAAGGGTGGACAAAGGAGTAAACTGCAGTGTTCAAGGCTGTGAAGAATCCGCCCAGCGCTCTATGAGCGGTAGCAAAGCACGAATGGCAACTGATTTGGTCGTCAATTCGGATAAACGAGTCTATCTATGCAGAGCACACTACAAGGAATGGAAAAAATCAACGAAAGAAGATAGAGAGAACGAAAGAGCCCGTTGGCAATAATATGGGCTTCTTGTTTGATCGTGAATAAACTTTATTATTTCTCTACTATGGTACCTTCAGGCAATTAAATGCGGCTGCTTCAACTTCACACTGATTTCGTAGAATATCGTCCTGTTTCTAAAGAGATTGCACAGGCTGAACAGGATGTATCTAATGAAAATGTACACCTAGAAGAAATAGT
Source organism: Nitrososphaeraceae archaeon (assembly GCA_025935105.1). Classification (GTDB taxonomy): domain Archaea; phylum Thermoproteota; class Nitrososphaeria; order Nitrososphaerales; family Nitrososphaeraceae; genus Nitrosopolaris. The sequence goes on along the minus strand of JAICVW010000452.1, from coordinate 397 downwards.
TGTTACTCTGGTCGCTGTCGAGAAGGGAGATGATGAGAGTCTCGCGAAAACCGCGGTGAATGAAATCGGAAGCTACTTGGCCAAATTGAAGACAAATAGAATTCTCATTTATCCATATGCACATTTATCATCCAATCTTGCTCAGGCAGAATGCGCAATCGCAGTCATAAACTCGATTGAGAAATTTGCAAAGGCTTCAGGCGCCGAGGTCTATCGCGCACCATTTGGATGGACCAAAAGCTTCGCAGTTAAAGTCAAGGGACATCCATTAGCAGAAAATTTCAAACATTTAGTAAATACGAGCCCTCAGCCTAGTACATCAAATAATGTTTTGGACACTCCACGGGAAAAAATTTCGGTGGCCCTTAGCGAAGAAGAAAAACTGGAATCAACATGG
>JAICVW010000512.1 GCA_025935105.1 Nitrososphaeraceae archaeon | reverse complement strand
TACCGACATAATTTTTTTCTCCTAGGGGGTAATCTATGTTTGGAATTGAACCATCGTTTGCGTCTCCCTTTGTTCTAATAACCTTATTTCCCTCAACTCCCGTGTAAATATGAACAATTCTATGAACTATAGTCTCGTGCTGCTCGTTAGGAATTAATGAACCTGGTGATTTGAACACTATAATATCTCCGACCCTCAGATTGCTAAATGGTATGTTGTGATTAATAACTACAAAATCGCTGATGTTAAGAGTGGGTATCATACTTCCACTAGCAACTACATAAAACGGATAATAGGTACCAAATACGAATCTAATGCCCAAATATATAATAGCGATCCCGATGATTATGATAGAAACGTATGATATTACTCTTGAAATCATTTAGGAACCTGCAGTTAGACCTGTCTTTTATTTGCTTTTATTATTCTTCCAATAACGAATTTAACTTACTCACACTATATTTTATTTCCCTTGTTCATTGAAAGCGTTGCTTTTAATCGCCTAATATTTAGCTCGCCCAGTATTTCATTTATTTGCCTTTCAGCATATAGATATAGACTACTTTCCTGCAAGTAGATGAAATTCAATGCACCTACTAGAATACATAGCCTGCGAAAGAAGTTATCCTTGCGACCGCCTGGTTTATCGCCTACAATCATTAGTCAAGGACCAAAGACGACAGTAATTTCTATTTGATAGTTGGTTAATTCCTGATTTTGGATAGAACAGTCACTTTCTTGGTTTAGAGCCTCATCTAATAGAAGTCGAGTAGTGGTTGCTACTATATGGTTGAATGTATACTTATCAGTTGTGCCATCTAAAATGACATAGTAGGAACAAATATAATAAAACAGAACACGGTCCGATGTACCCTCAATTGTCGTTTAGCCAAGATCTAAATTTTCAAAACGTAGCTACCATGACGATATACTAATATTACAGATAGGATAATATACAAGTATGGGCATTAGAGGTGATGCTCTTAATAATGTAAACGGCAAGACTAACTTTGAAAATAGAATAAAAGCAAAGAGATCTGTTACAGCATCTGCCTCTTCTATCATCGCGATATCGTAAATAGAATAAAATCCCTTCTATGTTCAACAGGTCATTCCAGAATATCAAGGACAGCTACAACTCAATGCCATGGGCAATATTGAGAATGCACAGGTTATGGGAATGAATCCACCTAAGCTTGTGGTAATTGCTCCTTCTTTACAAATGAGCTCATCAGTTCAATCAAATAACCCCAGGTATGCTAGCGGGCGACACTATTGCCAACCCGCCAGGACTGACAACACCGTTTGTGACAGTCGGTCAGACTGTAAAAGCAACATATTCATATGCTGATCCTACCACAGGTAAATTACAAACAGCATCAAGAAGTTTTGTAGTAACTGGAGTGATAGCACCTACAGGCAATAACCAAGTAGATAAAGCAGTGGTAATTAGTGAAGCAACTGCTAATTCTCTATTTCATAAAGGCTGGAAATATGATTCAATGGCCGCAATATCTGGTGATTATGTTGATACAGTACAACAAGAGATCACAAGCATATATGGTAGTAACAATATAGGAGTGATTACACCAAAGGCAATACTATAGACAAGAGAGAGATTTCAAAGCGGAAACAGTGACTTTATCCTAGACATAGTATTTATTTCATTACTTGTCAGCGCTGTAGGAATAATAACCACTCTCTATACGTCAGTCAATGAAAGAGTAAAGGAGATTGGAACCATGAAAGCTATTGGTGCAAAGAATACGTTTATTCTTTCCCTGTTTATGAGTGAAGCATTGCTGATAGGGCTGATAGGATCAACCCTGGCCACAAACATGGGGGTGAATTTGGCCTACATCCTTTCAGGATTTTCTCCAACTAGAGGAGCTGCTGCACATGTTAGCCCTATTTTCATATCACATGATATTCTGAATGTATGGATACTTTCTCTATTGTTAAGTTTGGCAGCAGGGATATTTCCTGCATGGAAAGCTTCACGTCTATCACCATTAGAAGCACTAAGAAGATAGATTTAGAAATTAAGAATATTCAGAAGAATTTATGCAAACAACCGGAGTCAAGGTGCAGATAGTCCATTTTAGATAAATACATCAGGCCAAACAAAAGGAGGCCTACGTATATCTAAGGTGATTTATCCTTGGATTGAACATGGATAGCTCCATATAAGGGCAAATAGCTGCCTGTATGACATATTTAGCAGCCTTGCATCAAGATGTTTTGGATTGCAATACGCTCTCAGGGCTCATCTGTTCTTATCCTTGTGATTATTGCAAGGATGTATCTAAGCGCAACATACTCAATAGCATTCTATTCATACGTCTGCTTTTGTTTTTGAAATAATCTATCATAAAACCTGAAAACATATTAGGCTATCTCACTACTTACTGCTACTACTATACTGCGGATTATGTCTGAGAGAGGGTGGAGTTTGTAATATTTTAGCATTAGTGATAATAGGTTCAGGCGTCAGACCATATTGATGTCTCAGGCTAGCCTGTTGGTGATTCATAACATTAGACGAGTATGTTGGTCCAATGTGTCCAATTATTAGATACAATATTGCCACCGCAACAAGAGACAGAGCCATTACGATGATGGGGCCAGCAACAGTACTACGTCCAAAAGATCTTTGCGACATCTTTCATCCTTGAATGATTAAGTAACAAGTGAAGTAATATTATAAAAGAACCACGCAAACACTTGCAATTTTCTCAAGAGAGGTAATTGAACTGATTTGCACTGCCTATGTTTGCAAACGTTTGCAAAAGAAACTTAGATGATTAATACTTTATGTGTATATGTAGAAATGAGTTGATCAAACAGATATGGCGCAAATGCCAGCACTGATTCCAAAAGAAGTAGAAATTCAGAGACTGAAAAAGATATACATTATGGTCATAATGCTAGGGTCAATTGCTGCATCCGTAGAAGTTGATAACTTTGTTGATGGATCCCTACATCAAACAACGATCAGAGACAGCGCGTTTACTCCAGCTCACTGGTGGTTGTACAGCCACTTCATTGCCCTCCCAATTGGATGGGGAATGGTGGCTATGTATGACAGGAAGGTACCAATACTCAGAGGTCCCAATAACTC
>JAICVW010000430.1 GCA_025935105.1 Nitrososphaeraceae archaeon | reverse complement strand
TTATCCAAACTGTGCTAAATCCCGTAATTCAAAAGCGCTATCAACAGATGATATAGAGTCTGAAATGTACGACAAATTTTTGTCAACAGAATCACCCGAAGGAGAGGATACAATATCAAAATAGGTTTTTTCTCATCAATAAATCTTAATCAGATGTGTATTCCATTTCAGCTAGTTGACAAGGAAATGCTGCCGGACAGACAAATACTACAGTAATCTTTTGTAGAGATATGAACATGATTTTGCCACCATCTGGAAGCTCAAAAGTGCTTTGGAAGTTGCTCCAAAATTAAATCTCCACCTTGTAATGTCCCTCGTGTTGTCTTTGCAGTTCCAGCAGTAATTTTGGATGTTCTAGACATAGTTAACTATAGAGAGGAAGAAAAGCTGGATTTATGGATAGATAAAGGTGCGTTCTTATAGGCTCATGGCCGTTGACGATGAGTCCGATATCACTTTCACACTGAAGGTTACACTAGAGCAGCGAGGATTTTTGGTAGATGTTTTTAATGATCCTGAAGTAGTACTGATTAAATTCAAACCATACTTCTATGACTTGTTACTTATTGATGTTAATATGCCACACATGAATGGCTTTAAGCTATATTGTGAGATAAAAAGAAAGGACGCCTATGTGAAAGCATGTCTTTTCACTGCATACGAAGCATACTATGAAACACTCAGAAAGGAATTTCCAAAGTTAGAAATTTGTTGTTTCATTCAAAAACCCATTGGCATTGACTGTTTAGTCAGTAAGATAAACAAGTCACTTTTAGAATCTAAATAGGCTAAATAAAAGAAATGGTATTAATAGAAATACTCAATCCATTGGTACAGTTTATCACTTTATCACTTCGATCATTACAGCTCTTGGATATGGTGGAATATTTTTACTCATGATATTTGAAAGTGCACTTATCCCAATACCAAGTGAAATAATAATGCCTTTTTCTGGTTTTCTTGTTGCTACAGGCAAATTTGGAGCAGTTGATGTGATTTTAGCAGGCTCACTTGGAAACCTTCATTGGTTCTATAGCTACATATTTTCTTGGAATAAAACTAGGTAGGACTTTTTTGCTCAGGTATGGAAAATATACATTCTTTAGACCTCACCACCTTGCATTTACGGAGCAGCTTTTCCATTATCATGGGGAGAAGATAGTTTTTGTAAGCAGACTCTTACCTATAGTTAGAACTTACATTTCACTTCCAGCTGGAATTGGAAGAACAGATCTTTTCAAATTCATAGTTTATACTTTGGCAGGATCCTTAATCTGGAATACAATGCTTACATATGCTAGAGTACAGCTAGGACGTAATTGGAAACACATCGATCAATATTCCAAATACCTTGATATCATTGCGATGATAGCGGTGATCGCATTTATTATTTGGATAGCTTATAGGAATAGAACTAAATTGACTAAATTGAGTCATCGTAAAAAAAGTTTGTAAGCAGATTATACTTTGGCTGCCTGAATTCCCAAACAACGTGACGTGATCTTGGGATTTTGGCGGCTAGTCAATACGTTCATTGAAGACTTGTTGTACCAACAATGCTCTAAAGTATTTGTCAAATCTTGCATTATCCAAAATGTCATCCGAATATAGTCCTAAAACGATTACACTTCCTTTCTTGTAATGAAGCTCATATGTTGCAATAATAGGCTTATAATTTACAGGATACTTTGTTACTAATTTTGCATCATAATTTGTCGAAATTGTATCATGATGATTTGTGATATACTGCTCTTCATGGTGCTTGTACTCAAATGGATCATTGGCAAATGTAACAGGGCATACACACGGAAGAAAATTGCTTCCTATCCATTGTGATGTTTCATTGGCCCATCTTTCACTTACACTTTTCCATGCAGATTTACCATTAAAGGCCCATCCGTGGCCCTTAACCAAAGTAATTGTGTGATGATATTTATCATAATTTACTTGAGCATAAAACACATTGCCGTCAAGAAGTATCAATGTTCCACCATTCTCTACAAAGTGCTTTAGATTATCGTATTCTTTTTGAGTCACAGATTCTTGATGTCCCAAAATTAGGACATCGTATTTGTTAACATAACTAACATTCCCATTAATGTTTTGTCGAGTGAATATTGAGCCGTTATCAATATCTTCATCAGTTATAATTTGAAGATTCGAAGTTAAACCAAGATAGGCATGTTTTATTATTTTAGGAGGTAAATCGACTACTCTGCTGGTTAACAGCTTTATTTATTTAGTTATTTGGAATGAATCAATCATTTTCTGAACAATTGGTAAAAATTTAGCATATTCCGATACTCCTGTTTCATACGTTAGAATATATACTTTATCCCCCTTTATTGTCCCAGTTTCTAATGTCTTGGTAATATTGTCGCCGTCATTTGATGTGTATACTATTCTATACGCTGATAATCCTGAGATATGATTATTATTGCTTGATTCTATCAACTTGAAGTTTGTCAAGGATTGCTTCAAGTCTGTTAGACTGTTATTCGCATACTGAGTTAATGAAATTCCTGTCTCATCTGAAATATCATCTATACTTAAGTCGAGGTTGGCATTAGTGTTACTTGCTGGTGCATAAAATGCAACAATATCAGTTTGCGTGTCTTGCTTTGTTCCATTTTCTTGTTTCTGCCAATCTGATGGATATTGGATTTTTATTCCATAAGTAGAATTTTGATGTGGTAGGAAATTAGTAGTTGTAGTCTTTACTTGTGCCAAGAGATTATGGGGTGTAATTGCTATCGCAAGTAGTAATAATGCAGGTAACGTAATAGCAAATAGCGTTATTCCCTTATCGCATATCTTCATATTCAATCATAAAGTAAAGCCCCTTTTATGAATTGTTAAATACATATCCGCGTTCGTAGGCCAGGAAAAATCATTCTTGGTTTGTCTGATTGACAATGATATTTCGACAGCTGTACTATAATCATATTACATTTATACATACACTTGTGAGCAAGGTATCATCTAAGATCAGACCAAAACTCCGGTCCAGAGATAAGTAAATAAAACTTCGATGTCAGTAAGGTACAATGTGTCAAATTAAACTCCAAAGAACATTAAACTGTCCTGTGTACATTATTAGTTATGTCAGTATGCTATAATTTATAGTGGTTTCCTGATAGTCCTGCAATGCTTATTACAGATGTGACATTAACCAGCCATCATTTTATGAAATTCAGCATCAGTCATGCTATTTTTATTTCTTACCCATTCTTCTACGTCCTTGCCAACTAAATATCTTAAATTTGGAGTCTCACTGGTAACAGCATCTAGTACCACTTTTGCTACTAGGTCAGGTGTAGATCCATTCTGTTGCAGCTGGCTACTTACATTCGCTACTCTTTGCATCATATTAGAATATGGTGAGGTAGGATCTTGTGAATTTTTAGCAACCACTACTGCTTTTGAAAAATTAGTTTTGATAAATCCGGGTTCAATTAAAATAACCTTTATTCCAAATGGCTCAACCTCATATGACATAGACTCAGTCAGCCCTTCAACTGCAAATTTTGTGCTTACATAAGCGGAACCTGCAGGGTAACCAAATCGGCCTGCTCCTGAACTGATATTTACTATGATGCCAGATTT
>JAICVW010000469.1 GCA_025935105.1 Nitrososphaeraceae archaeon | reverse complement strand
CTATCTTTATTGCCAAGAAAATAATATGAGCTTTTCAGAATTGCGAGATGCCCTGAATACAAAGTGGAACGTAAACATTCTAGAACCAAGAGAAGGAATAGGTGGTCATTGTCTTCCAAAAGATACAAAAATGTTCTTAGAGTCTTCAAAGCACTCAAAAGGAACAATACTTTCTGCAGCTATCCAAGCAGATCAGAGTTATCGAAAATATAGATTCGAAAAAAGCAATGCCGTTGGACAAATTATCTCTGAACCGGGTCGCGTCGAATTATCAGTTCGCGATGTTAATGATTTGAATGTTAAAGCTAGAGGTCGTTGCATTGAGTGAAAGGGAGTCGGTAATTGTTTTTGGTGCTCATCCTGACGATATAGAGATCGGCATGGGTGGAACTGTAGCAAAACTAACTGCCTTGGGATACGATGTTAATCTGGTAGTTGCTACTTTACCGAATTTCGTAAAGATGGATACCAAAGAGGAGAGGAGAAGAGAGTCGGTAATGTCAGCAAAAGTTATGGGATGTAAGATTCCTGAATTTTTGGATTTGTCCCCCGATCAAATAATGTTTGGCAGGCAATTTGTAACGTTAATAGACGGAATTATTAATAAACATAAGCCAAAGTTCGTATTCACCCAGTGGATCGGCGATTCACATCAGGACCATCAGGCGCTTACGAAGGCGGTGATAGCAGCCGCTCGAGATACAAGCAATTTATTCATGTATGAAACAACCATCCCCGGAGGAATAACAGAGAGCGCCTTTCGGGCCCAGCTGTACGTTGACATCACTCCCACGCAGGAGATCAAGACGAATGCGCTCAGTTGTTTCGATTCACAGAAGATTAGGTGCGGGCATCTTTGGATCGATGCAGTAACTGGAAGATCTGCCTATAGAGGATATCAGAACAATACAAAGTATGCGGAAGCTTTTGAGGTGATACGTGCATCGTTGTGGTGAATCAGTCTCTGCATTACGGTGGCTCTGATATATAGGACCGTAATTCAAAATCAAAAGTAATCAGATATTAGGGAATCGTTAGGACCGACTGCGCCAGTGCGCAACAACTCCTCATAAGTCTGAAAAGTGATATACACTTCGTTCCAGTATCTCATACAGACTAGCCTCTTGTATTCCTTTAACTTAATTTCTTCGCCCAGAACTGTATTACGATAGACAATATCGGGTTCGTTTACGCCAGCGATAGAACGCATGGGACAAGTTGCAGAAAAACGCGGGTTTATCTCGAATATCTTTAGTCTTCCTCTTACTAGCTTTGCTTGTATATTGATGGCGCCTATTCCGCCCAATCTCAGACCAGCTTCCTCGGATGGTTTACGCACATCTTCATAATCATCAATCAATGCCTTGTACGTCTGTCCACCTTTGAGAGTTTTTTGGATTGAAACCGAGGACATCACATACTCTCCACGACTATCAATTGTTATACCAGACGTATATTCAGCGTGATTTTCATCTATGAACTCTTGAAGCATGGCATGCCAACCAGCTCTTTGTATGTTGGAGATGGCTTGGTGCGTTTCAGAGCATGAACGAACGACATGGAAATTTTTTGACCCGTACCCTTCTCTGGGTTTTACAACAATAGGATAACCGAATTCCCTAACAAATCCCTCTGCATTATCAGGAAGTGTAGAAGCAGCTACATCCAGGTTATTTTCCTTTAAGAAAAGATAAGTCTTCCATTTATCCCGTGCTATGTCCAAAACCTCCTTTGGACTGATCAGAACTTTAGTGTTCGTTTCAGATTCGATTCTTTTTCTTGAATTACCAATTATTGGTATTTCTTCATCTGACCCTACGAAAATGGCATCTGCTTGCTCTTGCTTTGCTATTTCTAAAAGACTATCCACATATCGATTCGAAGCGGCAGATGGGAGCAGAACTCCCTTATCGCATCTGTACAAACCAGCTGCTTGAGCGTTCATATCTGCACCAATAATCTTGTACTTTATCTGGCCATTATCTGACATGTTTGCAAGCTTCAGAGATTTAATGATGCCCTGAGCAACTATTCCGCCCACGGCAGTAACTAAAACTTTGGCATTAACCATAAGAGATGCGAGCCAGATTTGATCTTTCCAACCACTACTTTATTCGCTAAGACGACAATGTTATAGCGGATGCCAAGCTATCATTTCTTAGCAAATTACGTCTCCACAACATTTCAGTATTGATCATGCCAAAATTTACCACGTAGTCAATAATTGAAGATTTTGTCTCTAATGCATTCTTAACCTTTTGGGCCACCTGTAAAAGTTGACGGATATTTCTCTGTTGAGTCTTGAAGCTAAACAACTTGTCTAAAACCATTTCAATAGATTGGCCTTCTTTGACGCGACGGCCCCGATCCGCAACTAGAGGCTCAATTTTCCTTTTATATTCTGAATCTTCTGTTTTGAGTTTGTCTATATAGTCTGTAATTTCTGTTTCTTTTGAATGAGGAAGCTGTCTTAAAGCTTCTAATCTTCCTATGCCGTTATAAACATCCTTACCTGGCCAGATTATAGTTAGCGGCATCTTAATTTTCAATTCCCGAAAGGCCATTGCCCCTACTATTGTATAGCCCAAGCTACCGCCTGTGCCAGACGCATAACACAAGACCGATAGCTCTCGAGCTAGCAATAATAGTATCGGGATCGCTCGCGGCGACAGCCGTTGAATAGTTTTCTCTAAGCTAATATTGTCCTTTTGGCCCAAATCAGCTCTTAGAGTGGATTTACATGACATACACGTGCCAACTAATGCTAATTCATCATTGGAATAAGTGCACAATTTAGTGGAAGCTTTGCTTCCGCAACTACAATGCAGCCAAAGAGGAGCATTCAAATACGAAGCAGAGCTAACTCCTGTGTTTATCCCGGCACGAAGAAACAAGGTATCTGCTCTGTTCAATGACATTGAGTACTTTGCAAAATTCGTAATCAAATATTTGAATCCACTTTCAAAAACTGGAGAAATATCAGATAATCTTACGAACAAAGTATCATAACCCCATTCCATATTCACTAGCTGAGAAATCAAAAAAGAGTTGAAGTTGGAGTAATTATTCGATAATGCGTATGATTCTTCTACTTTGTTCCAGAACAGTTTAAAGTTATTCATTATTGTTAGTTTGTCAACTTCATGGTTCTGGCTTGCTAACGAATGTCTAATCCAATCAAAGATTTGAACTCTCCAATGATCGACTATTGTTCTTCCAGGCCGAGGCATGTTACATACTAACTTCCACCTCTTTGACTCGTTAATTGGCATTCGCAATTGAAGCCTGCCGTAGCCGAGTCTTGTGCTAGGTAGTTCATCCAGACGTATGTATGCATCATCCAT
>JAICVW010000297.1 GCA_025935105.1 Nitrososphaeraceae archaeon | reverse complement strand
CGCCGTTGAGCATTCCACTGGCCGATAGGATTTAGATTATCATTGTTGCCGAATTGGGTTTATGCTCAATACTGAGCTCTTATAATTACAGTCTTAATTCAGCATGAATCTTGCACTTACAATCTTAATTCAGCATGATTTCTAGTCACCGCGGCTTCTGCAAATAATGTCAGATATTCAGTTGTTAGTCATACCGGCCATACTGATAGCTTTATCCACTGTTGATTCATAATTGTAACAAGGCGATACCTATTCATACGAATTTTGCATCCATTCAAAACATTCAAATTTGCTCGATGTTCTGCTAACATTAACTATTGGGAGAAGACTATTCAAAAGGTTTGGGATTGCATGAACTCCGGACATGACCGGATATTTGCAGGCTATGCCCATCTATCAGATAGGCTCTTAAATACAGGGCAATGCATCAATATACCTACTGTGAATTATATGAATAGGTCTTCTGGACAATGTACCCCCAAATTAGACGAATCCGAAACGAGTTTGCCAAGGCTCATGGAACGAAGATGGCTTGCTTCAAGGAGGAAAATGATTGCAATCACAGTGGGTTGCCCAAAGATAGAACAACTTTCATCATTATTTCAGTTAACCATCGTGTTCTGGACTGTTATTTTGACGCTCTTCCTATTAGACAACTAATCCTGCCTATATTAGTTCTTAGAATATCATCAATGAGTAATTCTACCGTATTATAGGTTCAAAAAAGAGCTGTGTAGCTGATTCCGACGATACTAAGGAAAGGGTAGTATGAATGGCGTTTGGTCTTTATGCGAACATTTTGCAGATCCAGAATGATGATGGTGGTCATTATTGCAAGATTTCTTACTGTCATAGTTATCATTATCTGCGCTTGCTTGCTGGGAGTCAACAACAAACGTACCAATAGCGAACATTGCAATTGCAAGTATCTGCGTAGATGAAATTAATAGAATTGTCTTTATAATTCTGCTATTCGTTTGTCAACCACATTTAAATTAACACAAAAGTCAAATATAAGCGATACGTTTGCGCCTTCCCTACATGTCATCTGTCAAGGCTATGGAGAGCATACATCACCTGACGCCTGAGTTTAAATTAGATAAGTTTGTTCTATGTAGGGCTGAACCTTTTGTCCAGAAGGTCTATCTCGCTTATCCTTGAAGAATTTATAGTTGTAATCGAAAGCAGGATAGGCCAAAAATTCACTTGAGTTGTAAAGGTATATGCGTTAGACACAAAGCCACAAAGCCGAATACTAATAGCAGGAACGCTGGAAGCAACAGCAGGTATGGGACAGGTCAGAAACGCTGTCAAGTATGTGAGATTTTCGTAAAATGGGACAGCTTATGGTGTCCATGCTGCGGATATAGGCTTAGAACAAAACCCCGTAGCCTTAAACTAAAGACCAAATTAAGAGCGATAATATTACAAGCACCTATTAACCAACATGTTGATTTAATTAATATTCAAAAGGCGTCACAATCATAATTTACTATGACGATTTGAAATGCAAATGAAGGTATAACAATAATAATTAAGATATTACAACTTTACTTGTTGAGGACAAAGAGCACTCAAAGTACTATACTAGTTTCGTCCTAATTGGCTTTTTTAGTTTCATCCCAGACTAGCCCATTGTAGATGAGCGGGGCCATTGGTGGTCGTTGTCTTTTGCTCATCATGTATGCAATGAAGGTACGGCTATGGCACATACCATATCCTTAATACCTATTTTTGTATGGTACTCCGTAAGGCGCTAGGAAGCTAAAAATGATTTTAAAATACGTAAGACTCGATAACGAAACATAATGAATAAAATAATGATAATCTCTATCATCGGGGGTGTGCTAATAGTTTTACTCACAGCACTATTCGCATTTACGCCAAATTCGGTCAGTCCATCAACAATTCCTGCCCTCAAATCATATGCACTACAGGTAATCAATAGTCAGAGACTTGAATCCCACCTCCATCCCTTACTAGAAGGAGCTGCTATCTCGGCAGATAAGCAGGCGAAATTTTTACTCACCCAACTCACTTTAACACACATAGATGCTTCTGGAAATGGTCCTTCGAAGAGATATTTAGAGAATGGTGAAACAGGTTATGTAGCCGAGAACCTCTCAGTTTATCGTTGTGGAGACTTCTATGCATGCGAAACGGCAATAGGTAACGCAGTTGACGATATGATGAACGATGCAGGTTTGAGAAAGAATATCTTAAATCTTGGTCTTACTCATATCAGTACTGGAATAGCCGTAGGCGGAGGCAAAATCTCCATGGTGTTTGATTTTGAAGCAAAAGGTCAGGACAAATAGATGACACGAGAAGAAAATGTTCGCAATAAATATGGCTCCAAAAGGAACTTGTAGATATTATTCGTGGGAAAAACAATCACGCAATTAACCAAGACTTGGATATTAAGTTAATCAAAATATCGTATTAGTGTGTGGCAATTCCAAAGCACAAAAGTGACGCAAATTTCGTATATTAATAGCAGACCTGTTGTTTTTTGAAATGCTACAGAGGATTAAATTAAATTGCTACAGAGGAGCTCCACTGGTATTACATAGTGTATTAACCTCATTGTAACTTAGCACTATGCATCCCATCATAGTTTAGATTAGTCCTCAACTATGTACTCCTTTTTTATCATGTCGTAAGGCAAATACATCTTGCCATGATGTTTATCTATAACATGTTGAGATAGCTTCATTACAGGATCATCTGAACTAAATTCCAAATTACATCGTCTGCAAATAAATCTCGTCATTTCTTATTAGCTCCCGACATGGATCGATCCAAATAAAAGAATGGAATCCCTATTTAATTTATAAAATGTCTTGGTGCTAATCTATTTATTTGGAGGACTAAGATAATCGAGAAGTAAATGAATCTGTTAAGCAATTCAGAAAATGGTTGTTACTAGTACTTCTCTCTCAGGTGAATGGCGATATAATTAAAGTACATATCTTCCACTCTACTGGAACAGAACGTATTTATGGGATTTTGTTTCACTACTCATAATGATATCAAAAAATAGCCAAAGACAGTCCTCAAAGTCACTCTACGTAACACTGGCAATCCTAGCAGTCGGCGTAGTGACAGCAGTCAGTTTTGAATCTAGTGCTATTGCACAACAACAATCATCTGGCTCTAAAATGGGAACTATTGCAAGCATTCAAAATGAGAAAGGAAAGCCTGCCTGGATAGTCGCAGGAGCATGGGACATCAAGAATATAAATTCTAGTTCCCCGGTATTCAATGCTACTTTTAATATGGTAATGTTAAACGGTAGCGCTCCACATAAGCACACTATAACAGATTTTAAGATGACAGGAAGTCCATCCAAACAAAATAAGGCAGTCACCTATAACGGTACAGCTACTGTCACTCTAAAGTCAGGGCCTGCAAGCAATGTTCCAATTTCCATAAAATTGATGGGTCCACAAGCAATGAGTCTATGGATTGACCCAGGCAAAACAAATAATCACTTTGGAAATACTCCAATATACGGAATACAACATAGGGTTGGTTAGGCATAGTAGATTGTTGAATATCCCACCTATCTTTTTTTGGTTAACACTAAAGCCATAGTAAGCCTCTTCTCCTCTATATTTAGCTGTTCGTAATCTTAATTGCTATAACCCTACAAACTAGAACTTGTGACTTATCTCTGATTTCATTATCTCATGTAAAGGATGCGCTGCAAGCTGTAGTGCATTAGAAAATGTAATTTATAGGTTCACCAATAATAAGTGCAACAGTATTAGACTTGATGCTCTTATAACTAGTATGAAGTATAATACCTAGTAGCAGCTGTAAAAGTATATCTGATGTGGCAAGCTTTATATTTGCATCGAAACAAATATTGTAAACAATTTCGCGACATACCGAGTACTTTTTTGTCTGACAACCGACAGTCCGTCCTGCAGATTCCGTCCTTGACATTTGCATCGAAACAAGTGTTTCTATTCACCGTATTGGGAATATTCTAGACAACTATTTCACGACACTTACTTCTCGATGGCACTGTCTACCACACTTATTCCACCTACGCGCGTGGCCTCGACGTGCTCTGGGGGATGTATCAGTGGCTCGACAGAGCGCCTAAGGGACGCAACGAAACAAGGCCATGGTTGCGCCGGCGCCACGAGTACTCACAAGAAACTCAATAGTGTTCGCCATCCAAAAATCAATGCTCTCGCTCATGACAATAGGGCCGGCGCGATAACGTCACAACTTCGCTTACTGAACACATTCAGTTTGGGCCATGAGAACATAATGCCGGTCAAGTTCGTGCTTCGGCTGGACCAGTAGCTCCAGTTATGACATGCAGAAAATCCTGGCTATTACTCAGACGATGGGCACACGATGTATTCAATCGAAGCCGCAGAATAGGATTGATAGAATGGGCCCTCTTTTTTATCTAATAAAAGAAAGCGTAAAGCAGCATTCCTCACAGAAATAACAGAATCGATTGAAATCTAAACGTAGCGTCATTACGTCGTGGCAGCGCGGGCACTCTATTTCGTAATCCACTGACAGTTCCTCTTTGGCAACAATTTTCTCCTTCTTTCCTTGTAACGTATTCAGTGTGCTCTTACTTTTATTGACCACGTTTTTTGTTATAGTAGTTTATTCATTGATATAGGGAGGGGGACGGTAGTATAAGGTTTATTCACT
>JAICVW010000586.1 GCA_025935105.1 Nitrososphaeraceae archaeon | reverse complement strand
TTCAACCACTCACTTTGCAGAAGGCGGGTCTGGAGGTGCGGGTGGTGCTGCCGGCGCCGGCTAGCAAGACCTATTGAACCGATAATCTTCCTATTTTTTAACGGACATTTTACAACCGTCAATTTTGGTACTGGCGTTAGACTGCAGTAACATCACACACTTATTGTCTGTAATGGCGGGCCGGGAGCATTGACACCCCAGAATGGATTTGTATGCATACAATTTTGTTCCACAACATTTACAAATCGCTGATGTTACAAATCTTAAAATCGAGATTTGCGAAAACTAACATATTTTTTGATAAGTGCTTTTAGTGTGGCAATTATTATGGCCATTATTCCCATTAATCATACAGTACACGCCATATCGATCTGTCAAACAATCGCTCCTAATTCTCCAAGTGGTGCTTGTGCTGTAGTATTAGGAGGTAATGGTTTCGTATCTACGCCAACCTCTATACCCAAAGCCGCTGCAGGGCACGGATCCCTGTTATTGCCTTTTCAATAGCCAATGTAAGGGCTAAGCCTATTCCTAGAGCGGCCAATTTTGTTTTAATGCCATTTCTTGGAATAAAGGATGCACAGAATAAAAGCCTTTATCATAGCTATCTTACCAGTGCTACATTGTCCTATATTGAGATACATTTGTGCACTCAACCTTTGGCCAAACTTAAAATTAGACCAGCAGAGGCTGATGCAACAGGAATGCCAATATGAGAGAATGTTTCAGAATGAGGGGAGCCTATAGAATTCGAAACATGTGTAATGGCGTTAGAAATCCATGCCATGCCGCTTTGAGATGCTAATTCTATTCTATTCCAATATTCCAATCAATGTTTAGAATCCGTTGATATTCCAAATATGCTAATCCGCAATAAAGAGGCCAATTATTATGGCGGCCAATCTCATTACCTTTTTAATTGCCCAACCTGCGATAATACCTAGAAAGAATCCTCCTCCAACCGTTCCAGCAAAGGGCGCAATATCGGTCGTTGTAATCATTTAGCCTCCTTCCTAAGCAATTGCTCAATTGCTCTTTTGATAAACGTGCTACTAGGAATGTCGCCACGTACCTTATCCATTCGTTTTAAAATGGAACCCGGTAACGTGATTCCAATCTTTTCGGTTCTATCCAATTCGCTTGTATTTACCATACAAGTACAACGACTAGGACACTGATAAACCTTTCTATTAAAGATGATTGCAGAACAATTTAACGCAGGTTTAATCCGTCTGGGTCAATGAAAAGTTGTCCGACACCCCCTCCTCTTGTGGACCTCCTAGGGTTATATCAAAGTTAAGAAAAATCTTATGTTTTCCTAGAATGTGTCAATAAAATCTTATGATATTCCTCTGGTAGTCATACTACTTGTTCATAGATTAACTTTGTAATTTGATTATCTGCTTAGCCAGTCCCGATAACGGCATGTAAAACAATAATACGAAGCTTGGGTCCATCCAATATTCTTATTTCTAGTATTTTTCCTACTTTCCGTATTACCTCACATTCTTCCTTGCGTATATAGAGATCTGCAACTTCGCTTTTTGGTCCTAACGTGAAGGCATAACCACTAGCGGTTCTTTCAACCTCAAAACCACTTCTTTTCAAATGATTTAGGCTTTCTTGCAGCACGCTTATTTATCTTCTAGAGAATTATTTAATTTAACTGGCCTTTAGCCTGGTTACTACTTAAGTTGCTACATTTCTTGAATAAATAGTACTTCTAACGAATTAATACTACACTTAACTGGTATGTGGCTGGCCCTTGACTTTTCCAGCCAGATAAGTCAAGTGTCATAACAAATGTCATCTTAGCACCATGTTGTGGGCTATAACTATCCAGAAATCTGGTTTATATAATAAACAATGGTGACATTCGTTTGGACACTTCACTTAGCACGTTCTCATTATGCAGGTTGTATTTGCAGATTTCGTTCCATTGGAGTATCAATTAATCTACCATGAATCAATCAATCAATGTTTTACTTACTTGCAAGGCAAGCTGAAAGAAAAAGTAGCCCCTTTTTCATTTCCGTTATTTTCTCCCCACATCTGTCCACCATGAGATTCTATTATATTCTTTGAAATAAACAAACCTAAACCTGTGCCATTATCAGATTTTGTAGTAAAAGCCGAGAATAGATTCGACAAAATGGCTGGATGTATGCCTGTTCCAGTATCCTTTATACTAAGTGCGACATTATCTGAATCATTATTATTGTAATTTTTTATGATCAAGACAGATACTGTACCATTTGGAGTAAACTTTATGGCATTCTCTAATAGGTTGTAAATAACTTGAGTAATTCTGCCCATATCTGCAAAGACAAATATGTCATCTGGCTTTGTTGGTTCTTCCTTTTCTCCTTGTTTATTCTTGATATCGCATAATAACTGTGTATTGGTTTTGCCTTTCATAATTTGTTGTCTAAAATCTTCAATAGCGTTTAGCACTACTTGACTCAAATTGAAATACTTTTTTCTCAAAGTTAATGATTGATCATTTATTCTTGACACATCTAAAATTTCAGAAGCTAGTCTTTCTAATCTTTTGGCATTCCGAAGGATTGTATCAAAACGCTCCTTCTTGAGGACAATTTCATCTTTTTTATTCGTCTCTTCAAACTCGTATTCCATCAATTCTAATACTCCT
>JAICVW010000327.1 GCA_025935105.1 Nitrososphaeraceae archaeon | reverse complement strand
CTGACTTTGGAATTACTTCTTGTCTTTATACCAGGTTTAATGTGATGGTTGGATAGATATCTAAAATTGTTGTTACTGTCATACATACCATCTGCTAATACTCTTTCGACTTTATTATTTTCAGAAGCATTATCTACTAGGTTCTTTAACATCCTACCATCATGTACTTTCTCACTTGTTACTTCCAAAGATAGGATTCCTTTCTTTTTGATATCAACTGGAAAAGTACTAGTGGTAGAAAACCAATTCATTCATGGGGAAACTTGTTTGTATTTGTATATTGATGGTTGCTCTTGGTTCAACGTACAGAAATATTCAGAATGCGGTACCTTCACTTAATTTACCTTGGAACGAGCCATGTCCAGATCATACTTGGATATCACGTACATTTAAGAAGATACCTCTGATATACCTTGAACATATACTATACTATCATCAGCCTATCTGTGTTTGAACGAATCAGGATGGTGGAAAGGCATGCTTGCATCAGATAGCACCGGTGTAGAAACAAATAGGTACATATGAAGTAAGGCTTCTCAAAAGTAAGAGGAAATTTGAAAAGATACTGGTGAAACAGTATTTGAAATGGCATATATATCACAGCTATACTTGATCATCTGATAGTACTCAGTAGCCGACTAACAGGTAAGAAGACGCATGATTCTCCTGTACTTCGAACAATGCTAAACAGGTTAAAGAAATATGGAGTTAACCTTAGTGGTTCAATATTTAATGCTGATAAATGCTATGATGGAGAAAGGAACTTCAAATCATTATTTGGATTACACGTACTTCCAAATATCAAACAAAGAACTAACGCCAAGAAAGGTAAAAACAGAAAGAAGGCTGCAAAGATATTCAACACATCAGTATATCACTATAGAGGGTTAATAGAAGGAATATGTGGTAGAAGGAATATGACGGTCGTTGGATTAATTAAATCAATTGGGTGGAACATACAAGTACTTAACAGATTGCAATGTGCAAACAAACTCGGACTAAAGATCACACAATATGCAATCCCGAATTAAGCAACAACCCCCTTGCTGGCTAATCATATAAAAATAATGATTTGATGTTGATCTATAGGGTTAATAACCTAGATAAAGCTGGATCTGAACTTCAAGCGAGAGGTTGGAAGGAAGAGAAAAGCATGCAGATCCCAAATGGCCCTTGCTTAACGTTTCGCGATCCTGCATCCAATTTCATTGTGATATATGAGAACCGACGTCCTAACGTTATGAACAACTTCAAAGGTCGAATAGACATTAGTTAAAAGACTTTTTTGCTACAATTCTTGAATAAATAGAAGTTTATAACCTAGTAGTGTCCCACAACTCGCTATTACTAACACATTTAGCTAACCTATTCTACTCATATCATATGAGAGATTGGAAGAATTACAATGAATCTCTAATAAGGAGAGGAGAAATATTGCTTGATTTTGATCTAATAGATAACTGGGATTCCGAATTAGAGAGGATGAATGAAGGTAAAGAAGGTAGAAAATTCGTATATCCAGATCCATTTATCAAATTACTTGGTTATATGAGAGCATACTTTCACTTACCATACAGACAAACAGAAGGAGTAGTTAGAGAACATGCTTCAAACACATTACCATCAATTCCTGATTATACTAACATTAGTAGAAGAATAAATAGACTAGATATCAAAATAAATGATGATGACGATGCGAACAACTCCAGTTTACACGATTATAATTTTGTAATCGCAATTGATTCTACTGGGGTAAAAGTTACAAACAGAGGGGAATGGATTAGGCACAAATGGAAAGTAAAAAGGGGGTATCTCAAAATACATATAGCAGTTGACATAAAAAAGAAGAGAATCCTGTCATTACATGTAACCAGTGAGCAAGTACATGATGGAAAAGTACTTCCAGAATTGATAGATGATATAACAATAAAACAGAATAAAGTAATAGAATCTGCCATTATGGATGGCGCATATGATAATAACAATAATTTTCAGATATTGTCATTTAAAGGAATCAAACCGGCAATAAAGGTAAGAAAGAATTCCGTATGTAGAAAGACAAATCATTACCTTAGAAACAAGACTGTGGAAATGCAGGAAAATAATTTACAACAATGGAAAGATAGCGTTAGCTATGGACAGAGATGGATTGCAGAGACTGTCTTTTCCTGTATTAAAAGAATGTTTGGAGAATATGTTACTGCTATTAGATTTGAAAACATGATAAAAGAAATGGTATTGAAAGCATCATTGTATAACTTCTTTCAGAGCATATCTGTCACATAATTATCAATTAAAGAATAATGAAAAAGATTGCTTAAAAAAGTTATGCAACAAAACACCTATATTCTATAATCTCAAATTTTTTGCATAGGTTGTCATTCTTCTTCATACGTAGAAATGGAAGCCTCAATTTCAGGCCAGAGTTGTGTTACCATATCGGGTGTATTCGTTTTAATCCAATCAGCCATAGCTCTCTCTTCTGATAAACTTTCTGATAGAATAGCTATTGCACTTCCTGCATTCATCCGTTCAGCTAAATGCGTAAGCATATCATAGACGATAATCTCTGCATTCTCTACTATTGCATCCTCTTTAGCTGCTATGAGCTCCGACTCCGCAGAAGTCATCGTCTTTTGGAATATGTTTGCTAATGATTTAGGAAGCGTGGGAATTGGCAATTGTGCTTTATCCTTAGTAGCACTTTTTTGACCATTACCAAAATCTGAAATCAATTGCTTAATCTCTCCTGCTGTCTTTTTGTCTCTTCTAAGTGTGCTTGGAGTTGTTGTTTTACATTTTTTATTTTAGTCTGTTTTATTCGTGACTGAAGTCGTTGTACTGCTGCATTTTCTATAGCTAAAGCTTCATTTAAGTGCAAGTTAAGTTTCTGAGCAGATGTAACTCTCTTTCCTTTTTGTCTTGATTTAGACGTATTGCTTCTTGTTCTTAATTTAGATGTCCTTTTTTTGCCATCCGTTATTATGGAACCTTGGAATGTATATGTTGCAACATTTGTATTAACGGTTTGCTATAATGTATGACTCAAGACTCAAGAGGTAAGCATACATTCAGTTACATCTATTCAGTCACTGTCGAAAGGTTTCCAGATAGAATCATTCCTTCTTATTCCGAACTGGCAACAAGGAGTGATGATGGGTCACAGTACACGTCTGAAAGGTTTGCCAGTACTTTGAAGATATACGAAATGAGACACGAAGTTACTGGGAAGAATAGACCTGATCATAATGCGTACATCGAAGCATTCCACAAATCCACAAAGGAAGATTCTATTTGGCAACACGACTTTCAGACATTCCAAGAAGCCAACCATGTTATCTGCAAGTTCTTCCATGTGAACAATGTGGTCTTGGTTGTTATTCTGCACTTGTAACTCAAGGTATTAGAGGAATAAATGGATGAAGCTCCGGGTATAACCTAGTAAAGGTTCTAGATATGTTAAGCCTATATGAGAGTAGGTTTAAATCCTCCCACAATAATTGCGCATAGGCCACAGTATTTTTCTATAAGCGTAACACCACTGCCAACGCTGAATAGTGCTTCCTGAGTAGCTAACTTGCCACATTCTACACAGAATTTTGCTTTGTCTTCATGGTGATCGTTAATAAGTACTCTTAGCGATGTGAACACTTTTTCGGTTTTCATATTGTTATTTTCACCTTATGAGAAACAACAAATTCGTAATTCTTGCTAAAACGATTATTATCCTTCATCATTCTTTATAGCGGTGATACCAATAAGAACGTATGTATTCTGTTATTGCTAGTCAGTTGGTTTCCAAACTATAGGTATGATGCAATATTACGTTCCTTCCTATCTCGTAAACTCGACCTCTTGGTCTTTGTAGCTATGCATGAATAGTTGCTTTACGTCATCGGTTAAATTCTCAAGTGCTTGTATGTCTCTAAATTCCTCATTCTTATCCTCTTGCGTAATCCCTAGTGAGTTTAGCTCATTTATCCACCAGGCACATTTTTCTGGGTATTCGTTTCTAGTCGCCATGAGTACAGCTTTAATCCTATATCATTTAAAACATTCTGTCTGTTATTATAGTAGTTCAATTGTTCCTGTGTGTAAATAACTCAAATCGATTGTGAAAATTCCTAAAGCAGGTTCGATCCCAATCTTCCCAATCTAATAAAACTTTTTCTTTGAGTTGATATACTTCTCGTTGAAATATGTGGAATACAGTGTCGCACCAAGTCGATTTCGCTCAAATCTTACCAATCCAGGCACGTTAAGAGGAAGATGCGTGGATTACCGATAAATGCAACCTCATGGTAAGCTCGGTAAATCTTGGGAAAATTATTTGAAGTTTGAGGCGGAAGAACACTTTCAAGAGTTAGCATCCATTACATACGAGATAT
>JAICVW010000038.1 GCA_025935105.1 Nitrososphaeraceae archaeon | reverse complement strand
TGTCCGATTCTACATCGTAACCAAAATACTTGGCAACAGCGGCTAGTACACAATACTTTCCATTTCCGTCAGAGAAAGCACCATATGTTTGGGGGACATTGAATAGTTCATGCTTAACTATGGTACTAAGTTTTGGTAGTAGTTCATGTTTTGGTTCTGCAGCAATATACATGTATCATTTCAGTATATGTCGTCATGCTAAATAAATAGAAGACAAAATAATCATTCCAACGTGGATTATCTAAGGACTACTCCATTTTCTATCATATGCTAATGCTTGCGGGCATTCCAATATATCCATAACAGTTGAGGATACAGCCTAGTCATGTACTTCATTTCTTGTTCTCGTAGTAGATAAGTACGATACTTGTCCTCACAAATAGGTTGGTGCTGAGCAGTCAGCCAACAGGCTTGACTCAGCACAAAAGGATAAAAACAATAATTATCTATCTATTTCTCTATCCAACCGACCAATAGTTCAAATTTTAAAACGAGCTGGTCTAGGTATATTGCCAACCAGTTTCTGAATCGTTGCATGATCCATAAGAATATAGCTTTCATACAAAATAAAGTCTTCTGTTTTTGATTTGTGTTTAATGGTAAGCAAACACAAAACAAGATAACAGACGAGTTCAATTTAAAAACAGTCACGTAACTCAATTTTTGATAGTTATCGTTACCATCAATCAATCAAATATCTTTGGCCGAAGTAATATCAAACACATGTATTACTATCAACTACCAACACAAAGGGTGAAGTAAAAGTCAATGCAGGTACATGGCTTAAGTTTGTTTATTTGATTTACATTTAGTTGTTGGAATAATAGGAAACTAGTTAATGTCAGACACTCGTACTGCAGGTCAGTTAGTCAGTACTGTAAGAACAGGAGTTCTAGAGGCAGAGGATTTCATGCAGTAATGGCAACTATAAACCAACTCTAACAAAACAACTTGACCTTAGATATCCAACGTATTTGGAGTAAAGTGTACGAAAACTGTGGTCTAGCACATGCAGTACATTTTATCCTTCCATTAGGAAGTTCATAGTACGGTTCTTATAAATACTTATAAATAGCTTTATAGTGGTATATTGGAAAAAATAGAGCTTCAATTATGGTCCTAAAGTTAGACAACATCAGTCAGGGTGGATCAATGCTGGAAAGACATTATAAAAATCCAATACTACTGCCCAATAAGGAAACCTGGTGGGAATCTGGAGCAGTCTTTAATCCAGCGGTTATATATGATGGTAATAAGGTTCACATGCTTTACAGAGCTATCGGAGAGTACAAGCATTATATTTCGAGGTTTGGATATGCCTGTAGCACAGATGGATATAACTTTGAACGCAAAAATGAAATTGCTTTTAGACCAACAGAGGAATATGAAAAGTATGGAATAGAAGATCCCCGACTGGTAGCAATTGATAATCAAGTATACATTTCATATGTAGTGCTTTCTGATTATGTAGCTAAAGGAACAATTAGTTCATCAACTGCTCTAGCCACAACTAATGATTTTCATAACCATATAAGACTTGGTATAATATCCAGTAAAGGTTCTGATAATAAGGATGTTGTTCTATTTCCACAAAAAATAAATCAAAAATATCTGGTTTTACATAGACCCAAAAATTGGATTGGCTCAAAATTTGGTGTCGATAGACCAAGTATTTGGATCGCAGAAGGCGACTCTCTATCAAATTTTGAAAAACACACCTTACTTATGAAACCTGAACAAGACTGGGAAGAGTTAAAAGTCGGATCAGGTCCTCCTCCGATAAAAACTGAGCATGGTTGGCTTCTAATTTATCATGGTGTGGACAAAGATCTGGTATACAGAGCTGGCGCTGCCCTTTTGGATTTAAATGACCCTAGTAAAGTAATTGCTAGAACCAAAAAACCTGTCTTACAACCTGAGGAACCTTATGAAAAAGTTGGCGATGTTAATAATGTTGTTTTTCCAACAGGTGCTTGTGTTATAGATGGGAGGTTACATGTTTATTATGGAGGCGCAGATAAAGTGTGTTGTCTCGCAGTCATAGAATTGAATGCTTTTTTGGAATATATACTCAATGGAACTATAAATAACTAGTATCAAATTATTATTTACTATTTAGTTTGTTTGTTTATTTGTTTTTACTTGAACCCAAAGTTACAGTCTGTTGTTTTGTCTCTGCACTTAGAGCTCGTTGGTACAATAAAGCATGTTGTGTAGCAATCACATCCCATTTCAGTTTTTCCTTAAAATCATTGACTTTCCTTGTGTATGTATCATATCTTTTAGCAAGAGTCTTGAGCCCTTCAGCAAATGCCTCTGGTTTTCTCTTTACAGTAATACCCAATCCTTTAGAAGAAAATTCTTTAAAGAAAGGCAAATCAGACGCAACAAAGGGTAAGCTATGGGCTAAACCATCAAACATTACACCTGAACCCGAACTGATTGTATATGGAAGAATTGTAGCGTCAGCAGCATAAAACAGAAAGGAAAGCTCTCTTTCATCAAGAAAATCTTTTTGTAAATCGATTATACTTTCATTTCTGAACCGTAAATCAACTTTCTCATTAGGGTTATAGTTATTCTTTGATGGATTTACAACTACAAGCCAATCATTAGGGATATTAATTTTGTCCAGAATGTCCCAGCCCTTTGTTGCTGTTTTAAATCCAAGTGCCAATGCAATTCGTCTATCCTGTGGCAAAGAAAACATTGATCGCGCCTCTCTCTTATCACTTACAGGTAAGGGCTCAGATCCATGATAAATTATATCAAAGCTGCTACCACCGATATGAGTATCACCGCTAATAAGTGTGCCAAGATAATTCGAAAACACTATACTGGCTTTACTCATAGTCTGCTTCTCTTTGTTTAGATTATGAAAGGATCTGTAATTCAAAAGGCGTTTCCATGAATTGGTCATGAAATTTATATATCTCCAGACCTTGCTTGTACTCTCTGTTATAGAAGCTAGATTCATCCATTGTTTGAAAGTGTAGGCTGAATGAAATGTTGTCACAATTGGCGTTTTACAATTGTGATAAAAAGAATCTATGTTAGTAGTTGTATTATGCGGATTGAGAGGATCTAATACCAATCCGTATAAACCTGGCTCATATTGTATATGTACTATATCAGCTTTTGAATCACGAATAGCTTTTAACAATATATCAGAATTGTATTTGTTGTGAGAAGATAATCCATGGTAATCGCCTTTACCTTTTTCATTACATACTACGTACACCTCGATACCAGTTTTCAGGAGAGAATTGGTTAACTTGGCTGTATACCTGCCTACACCTCCTGGCATAGGTGGATATTCAGTTGTCACCATTAATACTCGAATAGTTTTGTTATTTATCAATTGATCTCAATTTTTCCTTGTACTGATGGGACGCATTGAATTTGCTTCTCAATTTTGAGGTCTCGCTTCTTTTAAGATGTAATGTAGATAATGATAAAAATCTAGATTGATAATCGATCATTATAATCATTCTAATCTTGTTAATAGACGCGGTAATATATATCCAGGTTATTCTGTGATATCTATCGGGTGATAGGAACATACACCTAGACCACAATAGTACATCCTCTATTTTATAGGCTATCGCGATTGGCATGTGGATACCTTCGGCTTTTTTTCGATAATTCTTGGACTCACGCGCAAGGAAATACAGTCGCAGCATCGACGTTTTGAAGTAGTTGTCGTAGCGATAGTGATCATTTCAAGTTGCAATTTGAAAATTTTTGAATCTATTGAAGTTGGCTTTGTCTGGAGTATGTCAGTGCATTTAACATCTGGTAAAATTCCTTTCAGCCATTTAGTTATGATACAGTTCCATTTTGATCTAGGCTGTTTGTTGTGCTGATTTTTAATGAAATTATTGAATTCATTTCTCCGGCTAGAAGTGCTAGTCGCAACATCTATTAATTGAGTGCGTCTATAGATCATGCCGTATCTCATCAGCATTTAGTTGGTGTTATCGGCGGACGGGGCTTTAGTTGGGAATTGAGTCACTTCTAACGCCTCAGCTTTTTGATCAGGATGCCATCAGGTCTACCCTCTATCACCACGTTTGATGGATGATCGATATCATATTGTTGGGGCCACCTGCTTCTCTATGAGCAATAAATATGAAGCGTAGGCTGTTAACCAAATTGTTCCAGGCAATTTGCTGCTTTCTTGCATCATCTACAAGAAGAGGCGTCCTATAATATATACCTATATATGGTGGGATAGACCTATGTTCAGTACTTACGTCGCGTTTATATACAAAACTTTATAGATGTATGGCCCCATATCCTTATGTGGTATTACTACGATGCTTGAAAGGCGTTGGCTTAGATATTCTTGGTTAGCAGCCACTTATCGACCACAAGTGTTAGGCCCAACCGAGATTGATATCCTTACTATTTTTGCGAAAAGTGATTCAAACTCGGCATATGGCATTCTAAAATTACTCAAATTAGCAGCAAAGGGGAAGGGCAGAGAAAAGAGTCCTGCATACAAAGACGTACACAAAAGAGTAAAACGCCTTCTCGAATTAGGATTGATTTATCAAACTGAAGATCACTTTGAAAGAGGTGCTAAACACTATAGAGTGACACCTTATGGGTTAATAGCTAGTTTGGATAAAGATATATTCATACCGTCACTGGGTTTCTGTAAAGAACCTAATTATGACGATGATTATGGACAGATAACTTTTAACGCAGACAACATTATCATTCGGTCTTTGCTGTATGAACTTCTTGAGCAAGAGACTATTAGTAAATTTGGTGAATTGCCTGATTATTTCACAATGCGTATAAAGCAGTACTTGCATGATTGTTGCTCAACAACTATTGATCTCTGCGAAAGATTTTGGAGAGGAATTGAAAGATTCAAAATAGCAGATATTCTACCATCCGATGATATGCTTCAAAAATATATGTCCTATTTAGGCGGCAATAAAGTGGAACAGAAAGTAATAGATGAGATTAAAGAATATGAAGAAAGGTTGCAAAGAAGACTTGATAACGGGGAAGTCAAAGACAAGGAACTGGCAAATGAAGTGGGGAAATATTCTGATTGGTCTGAATTGACTGATAATGTTCCTGAATTTATGTCTCTTCCAGACAGAAAACCGCCCTATCCTTTACTTAAATTGTACGTTTTTGTAGTATCGAATTTAGATGCAATGTTAGAAGCAAAGACTAGGTCATTTATATTTAATTTCGTGACATTCGTGGGTGAGAACATTAAGTATATGCAAAGTCTGGTCGCTGAAAAGACAGAACAGCTAGATGTAGATCTCGGATACTTAGGAATTAAAGGCCTATTTTATATTGCTAGAGATAGACGATTTATGGAATTATTAAAGGCGTTCAAGAGAGATTTTGATGCTGGTTCTGAACACCTTATTGACGTAGCTAGCTGATCAGATCGTAAACTTCAATTGACTGAATCCTCATGCCAGTGTTGTTATACCTTTTGAGGGCATGTATCGCAGGTAGTTTCCTTAGACGTGTTATACAAATTAGAATAAAGCAATTGAAAAGCGGAGTGATATCATAATATATACAAAGTATAAAGGTCAGTTATTAGAATAATATCGAAAGTAAGGGTATTACCTTTTCTGTTGCTTTAGTTCTTGTACTTCTACCATTAGTTTCATTACTTAATCAGACAATGTTGCCAATGCGTCCTCCTTCATTTGGTCACTATGCCTTAATCGCTGATTCTCATTTTCTAGATGTTCCACTTCTTTCAGAACCATATACGTTCTTTTTTTCTTTCTCTTTCTCTCGGCGATCTACTATGTAATATTCATCATTCATCTTTAGTCCTTTAAACATATGAAAATATGCTTGTTTTATCTTATTTTGTTTGTTGACCTCAGACTGTATCCATAGTGTTTCAAATATAGAGATACATGAAGAAACTATCAATTCACTATTTGAATAAATGGCAGTGCCTGATGCCTCCTCAAAGGTTTTCTTTGTATCATCATCTATCTCTATTGCCAAAGACGTTACTTGATCAACTACGACTGTCACGATTCTGCTTGTTAGTGGTTTCGTAACGTATTGAACTTGGATTTGTCCATGACTTTGCTTAAGTTCATTTCTAATAGTGACTTTGTGATTATTACTTCCAACCTGTACCAACGCTCTAACAGTCACATCAGTCGGTAGTTGGTGTAGAGAGTTTAACAAACCACTACTCTTGGACCTAAAGAAAGCATTAGTTGTAGGAAATAGCAACAGTATCTCATCTTTAGCTGACATCAATAGCTTGGTGACAATTGTTTTTATCTCTGAAGCACGATTAATAGTATCTGTGAATTCAGCTTTAATTCCCTTTTCGATTTCTTTGATTTTCTCTCTTGCAGGAGTCGCTTTGCTGCATAGGTTATCAAATAGGCATTGTTGTATTTCTACAAATGATTTGAAATTCGTATGGAAGAGCTGCCAGTGTAGTTCCTTATGTCTTGCATGAACTTCATTACCGGTAATATAACAAAGATAATCTTTTCTATCTACTATCTGAAAATTACCTTTTATACTATCATTATGAAAAACCTCTCCATATTTCATTAATTCCCTGCAAAAAGCAATATTTCTTTCATTGACGGTAGTAACGAACCTTACTATTACTCCTTTATTAATGAGAGTTTTTATTGCAATCCATAATTTTTTGTTTTCAGTTAAAGCCCTTCCTTCGTCGTCTATACAACAATCGAAACCCTCCCTAATCATAGAAATTAATTCTAGTGGTAATTTTGCTGCATCTGCATCATCATACTGGATTTCTATTTGGGAGGAACTCCACATTGTAGGTGAAGGCAATCAACCTATGATCATCTCCAGGCTATTTAAGCTCAGTAAGTCAGTCAGTTCTAATTATCAATTAATCTATTATAGACTAGAAGATCTGCTGTTCTGGTGTGTCAACGGATTGCAAACACTGGACAATGCGCATATTGAAAGACATCTTTGACCACACTTCCAAAGAAATATTCTTCTACGGTAGTCATACCCTTAGTACCAATCACTATAACATCCATCTTGTTTTTCTTGGCATATTCAACTATCGTTTTTCCTACTTTATCATTTTTCTCAAGTACTTCCTTTTCTATATTAATTCCCTCTTTTTTCGCGGTAAGATCAATTTCATTAAGCAGACCCTCAGCATATATTTTTCCTTCTTGAATCTTCTCTGGCTTTATTTCTTTATGCTTATCGTACCCAACTCCACACCCCATATCAAGAATGTGTATCGCTGTGATTTCGGCATCCCAAGCTTTTGCTAAAGACAGCGCATAGTCAACAATTTTCTTTTTGTATTCAGAACTGTCAATTGGTATCAATATTTTCTTTACAGATATCATATGTCGATCCGCAGGTTCGTCTATTTTCTTAACTCTTTCCATGATCGATGTTTGTTTGTACATTATCTACGGAGTTATCATCCTTGGTGTTATTATAGAATCCTAATAAATGCTGCTGACTTCTCAGCATCATCGTTTCCATTTAGTTTGTCAAGCCTTTCTTTAAATTTCATTGCTTTTCTTACATTATCTTGCATATCTTGAGGTAAACTCCGTCCATTTTCCAGATACGTTTCATTAGCACCATGTACTGGTTGCCCATCACTCAATATTGTAGGCCTGTTTTTTTTAGATAACTATCATCTGGCATTGGCTCATAAGCAGAAAGCCATTTACGGTATAGGTCATTCATTTTCTTGTCAAAATCGAGACGACCATAAATGATGGATCTTATTTCATCTGTCATTATTCCTTTCTCATAAAATCAGAAAACCCCCACATTACGAATTTCTGGATTGAGTTCAAAGTATGATAGAGGATGTTTGCGATTGTTTGTGGTGTGGCGATGTATGCGATGAGCTTGATGCGTGCACCTTGTTTGCATGCAGCGCGTGCTACAAATCCACCCATTGAATGACAGATGACATCGACTATAGCCCAGTTTCAGTCAATTTTTTCCTCAATGGAATTGGCTAACTTTTGACCAGAAATTTCTCTTACTGTCTCCAGTCATATGGAAAGACCTAGTCCTAGCCTCACTAGAAAGAGTGTTAGGCGAGAACCTACTTTCCAAGAAATTCAAAGCACAAAAGGTAGAAGCAGGACTGAAAGTAATGCTTTATAATAAATTCATAGGCTTGTAAACCTGGCTAAAAATGCTATTATACAATATGTATTGAATGATTTAAGCTACAGTCTAGGAAAGACCCAGAAATCACTCTCTTGCTTGTATCCCCATTTCTCGATAGCACCTAGAGATTGTCAAAAGGCCCACGGTAATAGGTCAGTTGCCTCTACTGAAACCTTATCATCCATACTTTTTGGAATATTGGTACCAAGATCGAAAAGAAGCTTTTTTAAAGAATTATAGTCTGAAACCCGTAAGGTTAATGGGCAAAGGATATCCTTTTTAAAAACAAGCTTTGATTCCAGGATTCCAGGAACAATATCAATGGTCTTTCAACCTTGTGCTCAGTCATTGCTGACAAAAACTAAAGCAATAATATTTAAGTCTGTCTACCACTAAGAAGAAATCACATCACTTACTACATTTATTGAAGTATCTGATCTATACAGTATCGATAACACCCAACGAGGTATGTATAAGCCGTCATGTCATTATTTCGGTTTAGGCGTTTCCATCTGTTACCACCATGTTACCAGCTGCTACCAACATTTTTCCCATTGTTACCAACCTACTTTATACTGCTACCACTATCTTTCCATCTGTTACCAACATATTATCTATTGTTACCATGTTGTTACCACCTGTTTTCAGCTGCTACCACCTGCTACCACACAAATTTAGTTGTGCGAGAAATACCTATCCATATAGGTACTGTAAAAAAATAAATTTTAAAAAACTACCCTAACATAACTGATTTGAACTTCCTTAATTCTCCTTGATGACCAATTCTTATTGATGCTTGAATCGCTATTGTGCAAAATTTTCCTCCCAGGTCATCAGGCCACTGGCAGTGTCATTTTTACCATTCAAGTTTACACTAAGATGACCGGTACCACTAAACCGCATATATTGCGGACTTCCTAACGTTGTAGCATTAGTAACAAGTATGTTGTTGGTTGATAAGAGGATCTTTGGATTGGTTAAGGATAGAGTAACTGTATTTGAGCCATTTTTGTAGTTTAGTTCTAGAAGGCTAGGATATGTACGGTGAAGTGGGGCAAAAGTTTGGTTGTTAGATGCCTTCCAGGTCATGTTACTGGTAGCTCCTACCAATAAATTATTTCCTTTGGCTAAATATAGTATAGGAAGGTGCTGATAATTATAGTCCGACGAAGCAACAACTGGGAAGAATATCACAGTATAGTTACCCAAACGACCCTGTCCCCAGTACCAATAGTGAAGTACTTTATTCATGTCAACTGTACCCCACTGGTGATCGTGATAGCCATTTCCTTGTACTTTGTGAACCTGACCGCCATAGATTAAAGTACCTTGAACCTTTGCAGAAGGAAATGCAGGAAACCAACCCCAATACTGAGTCAATGACTTGTCAAAGTACCATTTGCCGTTCCCAGCTTGCCAACCTGGTGCGTCTCTGGTAAAAACTAGATCAGCACCTAATCCCTTTTCACGAGAATCAAA
Organism: Nitrososphaeraceae archaeon; assembly: GCA_025935105.1. Taxonomy (GTDB): domain Archaea; phylum Thermoproteota; class Nitrososphaeria; order Nitrososphaerales; family Nitrososphaeraceae; genus Nitrosopolaris. The sequence continues at coordinate 2,222 of JAICVW010000038.1, read as the reverse complement.
GTGCAATACTTGAGTATTAAGATCTCCGTGTACCTCATTTTTGCCAATGGTTATGTTATTTTGATTTCGTGAAGCTGAGAAATCGTTAGTGTTGTAAAAAATAAGTTCATTATGACTTGTGCCATTGGGAGACGTAATGGTCGCAGTCACTAATGGATAAAAAGGTAGAGGAGTCTCAAACCATGGCTTTGTGTAAAAGACAAACTGAGCAAAAGTTCCATCTGTTGCCTGTAACTGATAGTACCACCATTCATAAGTACCAACCAGTGGATCGGTTCGAATGCCATCTTCCCATGTTTGTGGTATAGGAGTTAAATTTTCGTGTTTTAGTAATGCTGGTGTGTTACCAACTATGACAGATGAACCATATGATGCCATAGCCACAGGTATGTATGACAAAAGGCTGAGTACTCCTGATAATATTATTGCAATCAGTATTATTTTGGTAAAAAACCCTGTACCTATTCTAATAACAGATCTCAATTTAGTTTTTAGAGAGATCTGAGTTATCTCTATCTCTTTTGACATACGTATCGTGTTTTTTCCTGGTATTTAAATTTGTACAGGTTCTATTTCTTATTGATATGCACTTTCATGGCCTATTAGAAATAACGTTGGTTTGTAGGAATCTGTGTGAGGTTGTATTCAAATACTGTATTTGGTCCAAATCAGTACAATGGAGGTAAAAAGATTCTGCAGAAGATGTGAGGTCTATTTTGTCCTCGACAAAACTTGCTATGGGCCATATGTTGATGTTAATACGACCACAATATTTTTAGATAATGTTGAATCTAGGTAGGAAGACAGACTTTCCTAAGGAATAAAGCTATATATCTTAATATATTGGATACAATAATGAGAAAACGAAGCAACCTTGACATTCTTTCATTCATCTTTGTTATGTCCTCCTCCTTGCTCTTGTTAGCAAATATAATTCATAACGCAACACCCAATGTATACGCCCAAACAAACGCTGCTATGCTTGCTACTTCACTACCTACTAATACTCATAGCATTACTAATAATACAACCTCAAATACTGACGTCACTTATGGAGGATTGGAAATTACGAAGGGAGTCAAGTACTTTGATAATGCCTCTGGCTATTTGGTATATCCATCTGCAAACTCTAGTACTACTTCTATGAACAAAAAACTTCCAGCTGTAATTATGATTCACGAGTTCTGGGGTATAAATGATAACATAAGAAGCATGGCAAACACACTTGCAAAACAGGGTGGATACGTGGTACTGGCAGTTGATCTGTTCGAAGGACACTCGACAACTGACCCAAATGTGGCTTCTCAATTAGTAAAGTCAGTTAGAGATAACCCTGAAGTAGCTATTTCTAACTTACAGGCAGCAGTAAAATATGTAAGTTCTCTTCCTTTTGTCAATAGCTCCAAAATAGCTTCTATTGGATGGTGTTTTGGCGGCGGACAATCACTGCAACTAGCCCTGCACAGTGAGCAGCATCCCCTTTTGGCCACAATATTATACTATGGAACTCCTTTAGTTACTAATAAACAAGAGCTGTCAGTGATAAAGTGGCCTGTTTTAGGAATATTTGGAGACCATGATCAAGCCAATCCACTACCATTGATAAATATGTTCAAATCAGCGTTAGACAATGCCGGTGTTACAAATCAGATTATCATATACAAGGGGTTAGGACATGCCTTTGCAAATCCTTCTGGAGCCAATTATGCCCCACAACAGACCGCCGATGCTAACGCTCAGCTAACATATCCTGCTGTAGGAAATGGTCCATTTCCAGGTGTTCTTCTTGTTTCTGGCTCTGGTGCAACAGACATGAATGAACATGTATGCAAAATATTGCACCATTTTTACAAATATCTCAATACCTTTCAGAAAGAGGATTTGCAGTATTAAGATATGACAAGAGAGGTATAGGTGAAAATGGCACTATTTTAAACAGTAATGTATGGGGAAATACAACATTTACGAATCTAAAACAGGATGCAGAGAAGGCTTTAGCCGTATTGATAAAGCAGCCAGAAGTTGATCGAAGCAAAATAACCATAATTGGTCATAGCGAAGATGATAGTACCCAGAGTTGCAATTGAGGACAATGCAACAAAGATAAAGAATAGACGTCTTGCGTAATTATGAAATAAAATCTCTTTATAATGGTTCAGAGCAGACCTATTCTGTTAAATTAACCTACTACAAGTTCGCATTATTCTGAAATTTACCAGTCC
>JAICVW010000593.1 GCA_025935105.1 Nitrososphaeraceae archaeon | reverse complement strand
CTGCTGAAATCGTCTATGGCACGTAGAACCAGAACCATACTCTTTTGGTAACATCTTCCATTGACAGCCAGTTCTTAAGACATACAAAATACCATGCAGTACCTTCCTAAATGATATTGCTGGACGTCCTATGGTATTCTTTAGTTTCTCTGGTGGAAGTATTACTCTGATTTCAGTCCATAAACAGTAAGGAATTCTTTTAACAGTTGGAACATATATGACCCTATCGCAAGTCACAATTATGAGGAAAATGGCCTCAAGCTATTGGGATGGGCTCTAAGTAAGTTGATCACTATGATTATCACTTTTATTGTATTCGTCACAAATCAATATTAATCTAGTTGGAAAATGACTGGATTCTCAAATCCTGATCAAAGAAATTGGTTTAGGAGATTAATTAAGTGTATAGATTTGAATGCAAATTAGCCGTCCTGTGAAGAGCTTAGGGATCCTTCGTTGAAGGAAAGCCGCATACAACAATTATGACTGAGTATCAGGAAGGAAATAAAATAATAAAAGAGATTTTTTTGTCCTAATGAACTCCAACATTTCCTCAAGAATTTGGAGGTTAACAGAATTTCTCTGGTAGGGACCAAGAAAGAGAGAATTTTAGGGTCATTAGGGATCCAATCGATATGGCAACTCGCAGGCTGTGATGTGCAGATTCTAAAGGACAGATTTGATAAATAGGACGGCTTGTGGATGTGGCAGGTAGCCAACGGAAAGGACAAGGATCCAGTCACAGAGAGAGAATCATGTTTCACCTAGCAATGAGAAGACGCTTGAGTCATTCGCGGGAGACAAAGAAGACATATTGAAATTCTTGTTAAAAGAACTAGTCGGCGAGCTTCACGAGCGACTCTCGTAGCAGGGATACGCGTACAAATCAGTTGCCATAAAGATCGGGAGATTTTTCGGTGGAATCCAGAGAAATTTCGGTTCAAAGTACCAGGTCAAGAAAGAAGGTATCAAATCAGTCCTTGAAGGGTTATTAAAGAAAAATTCATTGAAGGACGTTGATGCTGCGGTAAGGAAGGTTGACATAAGAGTCTCAAAGCTGACTAGCATTAAAGATAAAGAATCATTAAAATAAAACCAAATAATTGTTAGACTACAATTAATAATAGTGGGGCAGAGTGCGAACTATCATGCAGATTGCATTTATGAGCCAAATATACGAGGTCTCACCTGGTATTCGCAGGATTTGCCATATATAGCAATAACTGAGTAGTCCAGTTAGATCATCAGAGTACCACTGTAGAATAATATAAATCTTACTTATAGTGATTTACTATACTCTTTCAAACTTATTTACAAGTTGTAGCTATCAAAGGGCGAGATATTATGTCTTTTATGTGAGTGGTTCTAAAGGTATTAAAGAACCTGAATCCAATCTGAAATGTTCCACTAGTAACTAAAGCTATAAGGCAACAGTAAATTGAAACCCTTGTTAACCAAATTGAATATATTGAATCCTGACCAAAGGAACTCAATTTTAGTGAAAAGCGTTTACAATAAGCCTACTCATTAATAGGCATAGTAGAGTAAATTAACGATGTTGTTACCTGAACAAAATACTCGAAAATCACCGATACCTTTAAGGCTAAGGAGTGCGATGTGCAGTACTGGTATGAAGGGTACACTTGCTGTCGATAAGACAGAAAAGGTAGGAATAACTCTTCCGAAATCCATATTACAAAGAATCGACAAAGTCCGTGGGGATATTCCACGAAGTACGTACATTAGAAGGGCCGTTGAAGTATATTTAAAGCAAGCAAAAGGACGATGAAAATTTGCTTACGTCCATTCGTATGGGGGTGATTTGAACCGACAGAGAGTTGGACTGATGTTCGATTTATCAATCGGCTGGTCGCCAATTAGTATAACTTAATTTGGGATATGGCTTTGGCTGTCGAATTCCACGTCGGAAAACTTTTTGCGCGGCTTCTGCAATTTAAAATGAGTGAATATACGGGAATTTACGAAACTAACCATTCCTTTTTAGCCCAAATAAGACGGCTCACCAAGGTTTTCGTTTCGCATACTTTAAGATTTCAGCCCTAGCGATTTTTCCGGCGAGGATCTTGACCTGTAACCAGGAATTCCAACCCCTACTGCAATCATTGTGCTCTTATTTGTGGCATGAGGCAAAAAAAACTCTGTCACGGCATCATCGAAAAAGGTCGAGCCAAATGCACCTAATTTTTGGGCATAAGCTGCCAAGTATATCTTTCCTGCGATGACTCCTGCTTCAAACTGCGACGACCTATATCCTCTATTGCCCAGAACTCCCAGAATCTTGTTTAGGTCCGACATAAGAAAGATTAGAGCATTTGAATTAACGAAGAGCGATTGGCCTAAGCATAGATATCCCGATATTTCCCTGAACGTGCCGCTCTTCAATCTTAAAAGACTTTGCCTACCCGGCTGGAAGAAATATGCTCCATTTTGAATTCCGACAACAGACTACAAGATGCCGTTAATCCGGTTGTTGTCATACACGGTACTAGACATATAATCAAATGGCATAGTCGTAGTAGCGTAGTAAAGTATTAGATAGTTGTGTAAATGCAAATGGCATAGTCGTAGTAGCGTAGTAAAGTATTAGATAGTTGTGTAAATGCAAATG
>JAICVW010000059.1 GCA_025935105.1 Nitrososphaeraceae archaeon | reverse complement strand
GAAGTGCGTAAGAGTTGGCAAAGTTGATAATCATGGCAGAGGTGACGTAATAGTCAAGTTAGATAACAAAAATGTAGTTTTGTAGTGTCTTGATCTCGCCAATCATTTTGTATGAACTATCGATCAATGTAATATTATGTTTGTATCTACATAATATTAATAAGCAATCCACACTGTCCGATTCAGATCATTGAGCAAACTCTACTCGCTGGATAGAAATGATTGCCATCGTATCAACTATGTTTCAGCATGCAAGTTCATTGCTAAGAGGATAGGAGCAGAAGTCTGTCAATCGAGAAAGGATGTTTTCAAAGTAATGAGACAAGCTTCGGCGATTTATTCTCTCTCTACCCTGCCAAAGAGCCAAGATATTTTAGAATTCTTGGATAAATCGGATCCTGTTCGACGCTTGTTAATGGTGAAGCCAGTAAAGACCTCTTCCGGAGTGGTGGTCATAGCAGTAATGCCAAAGCCATACGCCTGTCCACAGGGGAGGTGCATATATTGTCCAGGAGGTGTCTCAACTAACACCCCTTTAAGCTATACTGGCCATGAACCTGTGGCTAGGAAGGCTCAAAAAGTGACCTTTGATCCATATCTTCAAATTCGTTCCAGATTGTCTCATATTAACTCACTAGGCCATCAGACAGGCAAGGTAGAGCTAGTCATAATTGGAGGAACTTTTCCGTTTATGCCCGAAGAGTATCAGCGAGACTTTGTCAAATCCTGTTTCGATGCTTTGAACGATACCGACAACAGCAGCTGCAGTTCATCAGATCTTACTGAAGCAATGAGATTGAATGAAACGGCTAAATCTCGCTGTGTCGGCCTCACGGTAGAGACCAAACCAGATTATTGTAAAGCGAAACATGTGGATCTGATGCTTGAGATGGGGGTCACTCGGGTTGAAGTGGGAGTCCAATCATTACAAGCTGAAGTAATTAAGGCAATAAACCGTGGACATACCATTGACGATGTTGTTGAATGCTTTCGAATCGCACGAGAGAGTGGGCTTAAGATAGTTGCACATATGATGCCAGGTTTACCTGGATCTTCTCCTACTAAGGATATCGAGGATTTTTGTACTTTGTTTGAAAACTCACTTTTCAAACCTGACATGTTGAAAATATATCCAACACTTGTTTTGGAGCGTACCCCCTTATTCAATCTCTTCAAGGCAGGCAAGTATCAACCCTATACTGTGGAAGAAATGGCAAAAGTTCTAACTGAAGTAAAAAAAAGGATTCCCCCATGGATTAGAATTATGCGCGTGCAGCGTGAGATTGACGCAAATGAGATTATTGCAGGACCAGTCTGCGGAAATTTGAGACAGATTGTTTTGCAAAAATTAAAAGATCAAGGATTCAATTGTAATTGCATTAGGTGTCGTGAAATTGGCATACAAGATTCAGCTTCTGTGCCTGCGGATACTATTCTCATGAACAGAATTGACTATGACGCTTCTAATGGGAAAGAAGTATTTCTGTCATTCGAAACGGCTGATCACACAAAGCTTTTCGGGTTTCTGCGCTTAAGATTTATCGTCAACTCTCACCGAAAGGAGCTAACGCAAGACTGCGCAATCGTCAGAGAGCTTCATGTGTATGGTTTGATGTTAAATGTTGGTAGTCAAAAAGCAAGCAACTCCAGCCAGCATATGGGGTACGGCTTAAAATTGATGCATGAAGCAGAGCGGATATCCCGAGATGAATTTGGGTCAAAAGCTTTATTCGTAATTTCGGCAGTGGGTACTAGACAATATTACAAAAAATTGGGGTATGTGATGCATGGTCCCTATATGGCAAAGGTGTTTTAGCCCATTTTGAATGAGGATAAAGTAATTGGGAAAGGAACCTGGATAGACAAAATTGCCTACACCCTAATTGAGCGTGAAAAAGAGCTAGGTAGAAGCCTGAGTCCAATTTCCGTAGAAAGTGGATTAGGAGCGTCGGGAATCCCCCATATCGGAAGTATCGGTGATGCTGTGAGAGCTTTCGGTATTACATTAGCACTTAAGAATCTCGGCTACGACGCGGAATTAATTGCATTTTCAGATGATATGGATGGGCTACGTGCTGTACCAGCAGGTTTCCCACCTTGGCTGAATGAATACGTCGGTAGGCCCGTTTCTAAAATACCTGATCCAATAGGTGGCTGTCATGCTTCTTTTGGTGCGCATATGAGCGGTCTGCTTTTAGATGCACTGGACAAAATGAACATCAAATACAAATTCCTGAGTGCTTATGAAATGTACAACAATGGCGTTCTCGCAAAAGAAATTGACACCCTGCTGAAAAACAGTAGTCTTCTGGGCAGAAAGATATCCATGATGGTAGGCCAACAGAAGTTTACGGAAAACATACCTTACTTTCCGATCTGTAATAGGTGTGGAAGAATCTATGTGGCTAACGCTCACGAATACAAACCTGATGAAGGGAGAGTTGTTTATATTTGTTCTGGGGGAACGATCGGACGACGATTTGTTAAAGGCTGTGGATTTAATGGAGAAGCCAGTATCCATAGGGGGGAGGGGAAGCTCGCTTGGAAAGTCGAATTTGCTGCCAGATGGCGAGCCCTTGATATTAGATTCGAAGCCTATGGCAAGGATATCTTGGATTCAGTACGAATCAACGACTGGGTCGCTAGCGAAGTTTTGGGATTCCCACACCCTATGCACGTAAAATACGAGCTATTCCTGGACAAAAGTGGCAAGAAAATTAGCAAATCATCAGGAAATGTTATTACCCCACAAACTTGGCTGAAATACGGGACGCCTGAATCACTTTTGCTACTTTTATATAAACGAATAACGGGAACCCGTCAAGTCGGGTTAGAAGACATACCATCACTCATGGATGAATATGATCTTTACGAGGACCTCTATTTTGGCAAGCAAAGAGAACCTAACTTAGCGAAATTGACAAAAATTAAGGGTGTATATGAGTATATCCACCAGTTGAGACCCTCGGGAAAACCGCAAATGCATGTTCCTTACAGGTTATTGGCTCAACAGGCCTCATTATTTCCGCCCGAGAATAGGCCCTCAAAAATATTTTCAAGACTTTTAAAGTACGGGATAGCAAAAGAAATGGCTCCCGAACTTTTGCGAAGAATTGAACTCGCGTCACATTGGACAGACGATCAGCATGTATCAGTAAGAGAAGTGACAGACATTGACTTGAATGAAATTCAGATTTTGGCAATCAGGCAAATTTTGGAGAGAATTAGCTCATTTATAGGCAAGGAGAACGAGTCAGAGACTCCAATCAGGCTACAATCAGAAGTTTTTGAAATTGCCAGGCACGTTGGTTTGGATCCCAGAGAATTGTTCAAGTTGCTATATAGAATACTAATTGGTGGTGATCGCGGTCCAAAAATTGGAAATTATTTAGTTGACCTTGGCCTTGAAAGGGCATACCAAATAATTTCCAAATATTTGGCTAAGTGAAATATTATCCTCTGAGCCTAATAGTTACTATATCAACTTAAAACTAGCCACTCTGGAGAGTCAAGTCATAGCAAGGCCGGGCTTAAGTTCTGAGACAACTAATTTCGATCGACGACATGTAACTCATAGGTTAACAGTCTAATGATGGGATATTATAGTAGGAATACTGAACCTAAAAGTACAACCCGTGCCAGCAGCATTATTCTCTGCCCAAATTTTGCCACCATGTGCATCGACAATACTCTTGGAGATGAATAGACCAAGACCTGTCCCCCTATCAGACTTTGTCACAAATTTTGAGAATAGTTTTGGCAAAACTTCAGGATCAATACCTGGTCCAGTGTCCCGCACACTCACCAATAAATCGTCACCATTTCGGCAGGCAATTAAGGAGATACTTCCTTCAGACGTAAATTTGATGGCATTTCTGAGTAGGTTAGTTATTACTTGAGTTATTCTTCCTTTGTCTGCGTGTACTAAGATACTTTTCGGAGTATATTTTATTTCCAAGCCACCATCTCTATGGTCATTTAACATTTGTTCTCTTGAATCTTTTATACAGCCAGATAGGACTTCGTTTATGTCAAATGTCTCTTTGTTGAGCTTGAGTGATTTACTCTCTATTCTTGTGACATCCAGAATGTCAGTAGCGAGACGGTCTAATCGTTTTGCATTACGAATTATGGAGGATACGGTTTCCTTATCTACTTTTACCACATCATTGGCAGCCGTGAACTTGTGCTCAATATATTCTGCATCTCCCAGGATCGGCATAATCGGTGTCCGCAACTCGTGCGCAGCAACGTTGATGAACTCATTCTGCATCTTGTCATGGACCTTTAATTGTTCATTGGCAGAACCTAGCAATTTGTTTGATTCAATTAATGAGTCGTTGGCCTTACGCAATTCTTGAGTACGGGTTCCAACTGCTGCTTGCAATCTTCTATTCCATGAGAGAATCAGGAATGCCATCCCTACAGCTATGATCCCAATTGCTACAACTGCTAAAGTACTAAAATTTTTTTGTTGATCGATTAACAGCCCTACGTCGCTAGTCAGGCTATGCGGAGAACCAATGAATAGGGTCCATAACCTTTTTCCATCAATCGTAATCGGTTGATATGATATCGTCGTTGTATTGTCGCGAAGAGTGATATCTTCTGCGCCTGCTTTGCCCTGTAATGAATGACCTAAAATACCATTGTAAGCATTCTTTATTTCGATGGGGATTGCCGATTGAAACTCGTTTGACTTGTAGTTTTTGCCAATTAAAGAGTGATTCCTAGCATATAAGAAGACCCCATTCTTATCCATCAAACCAACATTACTTATGATCTCGGGAGAGAGCTCGCTCTGCAAAGATTTGCCAATTGAATTAACATTAACGGCCGACACAATAACACCTTCAAACGTTCTACCAATTTTTGTACTATTATCGTTCCCACTTTTTGTTGTGACCATGATAGGATAAGCCACGTATAATCTAGGAACGTTATCCGCTGATGTCATGACAGTAGTAATAAATGGTACATGTGTCGACCCTGGCACTTTGAAATATTCTTGGGAGCTAAGATCAAAAGTCCCAGAAGTTGCCGATGCAGACCCATTGGGATTACTCCAGGCTAATAATTGCCCTTTTTTGCCGAGTACATAATATCCGTCAGTTAGGGAACTAGTAGAAGCCTGGGCATTGTCAATCAGTAATTGAATTAATCTTGTGTTATTATTCTGAACAGCAGGAGAATCTGAAAGTGTGGCAAGGTTATTAGTAATTGATTGCATGTCGTGCATTAGCAATTCGGATAGATCGTGTGCTTCAATTCGTGCATTTGACCTGATTTCTTGTGAGGCAATATCGGCAATGTCGTTGGCAGTTACCGATGAGAATTGATATGATAAAATTGAAAGCGACGTACCGATCGCAGCGATCGCCAATAGCAAAATGACATTTTTCTTCGAGAATGCCACCATTTCTGCTGCAATGCTTATTTTGAATGCTCTTATAAATGCGTCAACTAAATATCGTAGAGATGAGCCGCAAAAGGCAGAAACGCCTGTAGCTGACCCTGACACTAAATTTGGCAGAAGTTACTTCCAGTGATTTTTTCAGAACATTTTGATGAGATTGCTCTCTGAATATAATGCATGGACAAATTTTTCTGATTGTCGCCATATTCTGAGGCTGAGAGCCAGCCAGCAGGATATTAATTCCAAATAAGATATTCACAGTAGTGACATAAAGAATTCTCATGTTTAGCTGAATTAAAGAAGAGTATTTTACTAAAAGTATTAATGCCAGTAATTAAAAAACACTACTATAATAGTATATAGTCCACCTTTTATTTCAAGAGATTATATTTCATCTAGGTCATGAAGCATAGAAGCAGATTGGAAATTATCGCGGAGATTCTCGAAACGACCAACACGAGCAAGGCTATACAGGCGAAGATTATGCACAGGGTGTATCTGTCCTATCCTCAACTCAAAGAATACCTCTCGCTTTTGCTCGAGAATGCTCTCATAGAGTACAGACAAACAGAAAGAATCTATTCAACAACGCCACGAGGAATAAGATTCTTGGAGATCTATAAGGAGCTAAATGATGTGGTCGTCATGACTGACAATATAATTGTCAGATAGGTAACGCATCACTGAAGACTGGTAATTAAGTGTCTCGCCAAATCGCTCTAGTTTTTGCAAGCATAACAAATCCAACTAGGTATAGAATCTGAATTAGCAAACCAAGACTCAAAGACCAATCCTTGGGAGTGGGGAGGCCCATCGTATATTGTAGCATCAAAGATGCATGCGTTGTAGGGACAGCGTATGCAAGGTATTGTAGATTCAAAGGCAATCTACTGACAGGATAAAATACGGGTGGTAGAACTGCCAAAATCACATTTACAAAAGATATTACCTGGGTGGCATTTCGCATATGTAGCATATGAGAGGAAAGAAAGAAACCCATGGCGGACATCGATCCCCATGTCAACAGTATCGTTGAGATTAATATAGGGAGACTTGCGACAGAGTTTCCAAAGAGGGCCGCAAGCAGCGCCAGAACGGTCAGAGCTGGAAATCCAAACAATAATTGTGACAATGCCAATCCTGTCATGTATGTCAGTGGTGATACAGGGGCTGCGACGAACAGGTCTTGAATCTTGTATTCTGTCTTGTAGAAGGAAATATCTTGGCCAAGGGCAAGCCCATATCCTACTAATGCCATAACAAGGCTACCTGTAACTGCGAATGCTATGTAATGCCCATTGCTTACCACAAATAGTACAAATAGCAACGAGAACGGGCTTATGGCCGAAAAAACCATTGATATTGGGTTTCGTCTGAGCCAAAGAATTCCCGTCAAATAAGCAATCAAGAATACTTGCTTGAGCACTTGACTCTTTGGCTCGTTTAATAAACTGGTCATGGCTGCAGATCAGTCTTCGTACTAGTACCGGGGGGTTTTATGCTAGCTTTTAAGCACAGTTTAACGTGCTAATGTCTCTCCTCTTGACTTTAAAGCTTGTGACTCTCTTCTAGCTGCTGATCCCGTCTTACGACTAGTAGATCGATTCCGTCTCCACTTGCAGAATCTCTTTGTACCGATGATTTGATAGCTTTTATGGCAAGGGCTTTGGCCATCTCCTCCGACATTTTTGCCTTGTATTCACTGTCTATTACTCCTAGAGCCATCTCGGCACCAGAGCCCACTGCAGCGTATTCGTCGGGCAAGACTGATCCTAGCGGGTCTAATGTATAGATCCGCGTGTTTGTATCTATGCCCCCGACTATAACTTGCGTCAACAAAGGAAAGAATCTTCTTTCAAACATTATAACTGACATCATCTTTGCGATAGAATTAGGAGGGACGATGCGTCTAGTCTCGAGCTTTCTTATTTTCGCAAGCGCTCCCACCTGTCGAACCAAAATTTGCATATCTGCAATCATGCCTGCACAAGCTGCTCCGACATGGTCAGTTACTTGAAAGATCTTCTTAGTGCTCTTATTCACCACAAAGTTGCCATATGAAACTCGCTTTTCTGAAGCCAATACAACGCCATTGTCGAATGATATTCCGACTGCTGTTGCACCAGGCATAAATTGAAATGCCATAATATAGCTATTATATCAAATTGGGGACAGATTTAGGCGTTTCTATGGACCAACAATAAAAAAGAGCCAGGAGATATGCATAAAGGATTGATGTTATCTAGACATATGAACGACATAAATGCTATTTCCGTGTGACAGATCTATCGTGGATCCTTATAGCTTCTGCAACCAACCTATTTTGTAATTCTAAGGCATCTTTTCCTTCCGGATGCTTGGACTCAGCCAAAGCCTCAGCCACAATATTTATAATATGTCTTAGTAAAAACTCCTCCCCTCTCAAGGATTCCGATTTGTAAGTCGAATTTGCTTTATTAACGAATACGACATTTTCATTTTTGAAACTATACCTAGAATCAGTTTCATCCTCATAAGGGATGACCTTGTAACCTACCTTTTTCAAAGCGAATGTCCTTTTCAACACTGGTTTTGTGGCCTTTTTTAAAACTCCATCTGAAGGGGCAGAGATTGCCACGAAATGGCCTGGAGACATTTGATGCTGAGTGATATTAGTTGTTATTGACTGCGGCTCCATATTTGATGTCAGCTGCTGATCACGTTTAATGCCTGTTGAAGTTACTTCTGGACCAGTCGTAGATTGATGGAAAGCATTCGAAGTGTGTCCTGGCAGCGGGGCGGAATCGCCCTCCTCGAAAGGATCGGTAGCAAAGGAAGAAGATATTTTGTTAAGGTCTGGATTATGTTCATTGACATCAACAAGCTCATATTCTTCAACCTCTTGTTGGGTTTCAAGATTTTCAACTATCGCCTGTCCAAGTACTTTATCTATTTCCCTGTAAATCTTGGACTCCTCTCTAGTGATCAACACGTCTTCGTATTCAGTTAGGCTCGGTAACAGGGTATTGACCACAAAATTCTTCATTATTTGATTGAATTTGTTATACTCCTCATCTTCTATTATTGCGGATTTGTCTGCAAACCTTGATGTCAGTGCATCATTCCGTACAAATCCAGTTACCCTATTCAGTCTTGTGTTAAAACCAAAATTGCTACGAGTAACAATGTGATTTCCAATCATGATGGCAATCCCTTGCTCATCTTCAGTTAAAGGTCTTCGAGCAATCACTAGTTCACCGGTGATTTTTCCGTTTTCTAGATTCAATAGGAGTTTATGACCTTGAATTTCCGGAGCTAAAATACGCTGAGCGCCCGTAAAATTCCACTCAACGAACCGATCAGACTCTTTTATATACACTTCAAACATTGGATGTCTGAGGATCGCTAGTTTACGAATTTCCTTGATTAACTTTTGGAGATCAATCTTTGTTTTGGAACCTTTAAGAATCAATTCAGTACCATTCCTGCCAAGTGGCTTGTCGTGCAATTCATCAAGCGGAGCATTTCCGTCGAACAGCCTATCGAGGGCATTGCCGTCTATCACAACACTCTTCTTATAGGAATCGCGTTTAGTTTTGATCTCCATGTCTTCAAACGAAGTAAGAAATGACAGTCTTCCAGTTCCGTATCTTCCAGTCCTAATGCGCCTAAGTCTTGGAGAGATTCTGTCAATTTTTTTGTGAGGAGAGCCGAGGAGAAGGAATTTTGTCATGCCATCTTGATCCATACCGGCGTCATCTTCGATGACAATTGAACCGTCTTTCATAATCGTCAGTAAGCAAATCGTGGCATCCTCGTCAAAGGCATTTTCAATAAGTTCTCTAACAATATCGTTGGGCGAAACCCAAGTCTTTGTTGCAAATTCCCTGAAAAATGAAGGATGGACCTTTAATTCAGTTGTCATTATATGTTTGACGTGGACATCCCTACCTTTATTCATTACGTGCATAACGAAAGTTAGTGGTTTTCATGGCGGAGCCTTAGTATATCAGATTCTATAATTCGAATCCACGAGATAAAGAGTGGTTGCCGCACAGTATGCTGCGTTGGCCTTATCCCAATAAGATAGTTGAGTAGAATAATGGGATATGATTAACCCCCTATCCCTCGCTGGATAATCTCAATAACTAACAGTTCCCTACCTATCTCTTCTTTCATTGACAAATTCAATAAAATTCGCTTTTGCCTCTGAGTATGGCATTTGCATAGGCGGATGTTTAAAACAATATGCACTAATGCTCTCTAATGGTCCACTAATGGATCTGTTCATTGCTAATCTCGCTCCTCTTATGGCATCTATCATAACTCCAGCACTGTTATACGCATCGACTACACGCAATTTTAGATCAAGCTCTATAGGTGTGTTACCAAAGTATCTTCCTT
>JAICVW010000208.1 GCA_025935105.1 Nitrososphaeraceae archaeon | reverse complement strand
CTAGAAAGTCGAGCATAAGACATCAATACAGTATCGAGTATGTCCAGATCAATGGAGAATATAGCTTTAAGCTTTCAATTACGCAAGAGGTCCAATGTTATCAAGGAGTTGCTGGTTTATTCGTGAATTTGGTAATCTATGTATTGGAACCGAAGAGGGTCAGTTAGAGCTTGCCAGTAGGTCTAAAATATAAGCACCCAAACTTCCTAATGCGTAATCATATGTTGATGAATAGCGCATGTGATATTTTGGTGACAACTTTTTTATAGGCAAAGGTCTATCCATCTACTCCGAGGTACTCTAAAATGGAAATTCTTCAGGATAATAATCTGGCAAAGTATCTTTTCGAGAAATATTCGTCAAATCCAAGAAATTGGAACTTCCTAATTTCTACAAATCCTCTCAGGGACGGATTTTTCGATGCAACAATCTCAAACGTTGATGAGGTATGGCAACTCAAAATCGATTCAATTTATAAGCCAATACCTATGGTCATTGGAGCCAAGGTTGATGTAGATGCCACTAGAATCGAGAGGAGAATCGGTACCAGTTCTCCAGGCTTTGGATATAGAAAGCTAGAGCCGTCAGTGATGATGACTATGCTTAGAAAATTAACCCAAGAGCAACAAGTGAATGCTGAGAAGGGCGAGGGCGTGGGCTATTATATCAATTCACTTCTTTCCTCTCTGGAACCGGTAGCTCCTAAAGTAGGTGGGAATTACGCTTACGGCCCTTTTGTGTTTACGAATGGTAATTCCCTAACTTCCAATGAATGTCAAAAACATGCAGCTGATGAATTATCTCATAGACTTCGTGACAATCTGAGGAATCGATATTCTAGTTATGGCTAATATCAAAATCTCTGACTAGTGGTTTAACAATTCTTCTTTTTCGTAGCCGGTCAGAACCATGATTCTAAAGAATGGGTACGTTGTATATTGGCTTTCTTCAACTTTTCCAGATATCCATTCACTCGATCTAAGGAAAAGCTATTATGTTTGCAGAGATAGTCTACGACGGCCTCATATTGAGGTTCACTGAACTCGATGTTATCTAGATTCGATACTTTTGGCCGTAGATAGATTTCACGAATTTCCCTGTATGGGATATATGCAAGTTCGTTTTTTATTCTCTCGATATTTTCTAATTTGCCATATTCTTTGATCAGCTTCAAGCCAGTTTTGGGTCCAACTCCTGGCACACCGCGAGGATTAAAGTCTGTTCCTATCAATATCCCAATATCTATCAGTTGTTCGTGAGTTAGTTTATTTCGGTTCAATACATCTTCAAGTTCAATCATTTCTGTTTCCACTTCAAAATACATATTTCTATTGGGAACTTTCCTCTTCCCACTAATTGTTAGGTTCCGTGTTAGTCTTTTGGCACCGAATAGTATAGAATCATAGTCTTGGCTAGCACAAGTGAAAGCTAAATTGATCTTAGTCAAATGGGCTGCTGTAGCCTCTCCTTCAGAGCTGGCATGGATATATGGTATACCTAATAAACGTAGAATTGTTTTAGACTCCTCTACCATTTTGTTAGTAAGAATTGATGTGGCTTGGCTAAACTTTCGAGCATCTTCCAGTTTCCCTTCCTCCAGTGCTTTGTGGTATTGCCGAGTGGCACTCTCCTTTAGCTGGCGTCTACGTTCGATTTCCCTGGATTTTAATTGATCTGGTGTACCATCAAAGACATATATTGGTTTTATATTATTGATTAGGAAGTTAATATTACGGTAAAATAACCCACTCAAGTGGCTGGTAGTAACTCCCTCGTCGTTCATGAGCAACTCTCCTGTGGGCCCACGAATTGTAGAAAGGAATTGATAGATGGCGTTATAAGCATCGACAGCAACTGTCTTATTTGCTAGTTCGGATATTTGCAAAATAGACGGTTTTACAAGAGGTTTCAGATCTAAACCCATCACTTTAACTAGCCCTAGCAAGGATTTTATCCTTCCTCTATTTTTCCAATTTAAGATATGGTATTGATCCAAATGGGAAAACCAATTTTCTGTATGAATTGATTTGATCTGCGCCTGGACCTTGACCAGTTACCAAAATTCTTATGCTAATATGGAATAGCTAGATATTTTCTGGTCAATATTATATTCAATAAGGTTCCAAGAACTATCTTAACCAAATTAGGGATTAATATATGTCTAGACAGAGAGCTTATTTGATATTTTTAATCATGTGGATGTCTCACTTCAAAGAAACGCAAACTAATAAATTATATTTTGAGCAATAGCTGAGCGTTATAATAAGGGTAAGCATTAGAGGTAATTTGTATGGAAATGGGCGGGTTACTTTTTAAGAATAAATATTCTGTTCGCAAGACCAATGGGAATTTACAAGTCGCTCCTAAATACAATTATGGAGATCTAATTTTAGAATTCGTTAAAGTAAGAAAGACGACACTCGATCTTTTCAATCCACTGGAACTCGAGGATGCGGTCATCCAATCTGATATATTTGGTAGTCCGCCAAATTGGCACTTGGCTCATGTTAGCTGGTTTTTCCAGAAGGTATTAGAAAAACACGGTAGAAGATTGGCCCCTCTCTCTCGCGATAGAAGATTTTTTAATGACGAAGTCGACAATAATAAAACAAATCGGAAGTACGATAGACGGAAGGTCAACTTAGAATATCTCAATTCTTACTATCAGCGATTTGGAAGTATACTCCCTAAATCTGAACGTGGCAAATTTCCTAGGCCAACTGTACGACAGACCTTACAGTATAGATCGTTTATTGAGAAAAATGTAATCTCGTTTTTAAATGAAAAGCGTAGAGGTGATGGGAATAAAGGATCGCCATCAACGATGGATGAACTAAAGTATGATATTATTTTGGGAAATCAACATGAAATGCAGCATCAAGAGCTTATGATTTATGATTTTCAACATTATTTTCATCGCTTTCGCGATCCCGGTGATAATTATTCGCCGCTTAAGGTTTCGAAACAGAACAAAAGGAGAGGTACAGGCCTGCGCAGAGATAGAAAAGTCGTATTTGGGCAGAACCCGAATATCGAAAAAATGGTCCAGATCCCTGGAGGGATATTCGAGGTTGGCTTTAATCATAAAGGGTTGTTTTGTTATGACAATGAACTCCCTGAACACAAAGTATATCTTGAATCTTACAAACTTGATGTGACACCCGTTACAAACGGGGACTTTATCAAATTTATCGAGGAAGGTGGTTACCATAATTTCAAATACTGGCTAGCAGACGGATGGGATTTGGTTCAGGAACATGGTTGGGAGGCACCACTTTATTGGGAACCACTTTTAAATAATCAATCTGAAGATGTTGGCGATGGTGATAACTTCAGCTCAAAGTGGGTGAAGAAAGATTTTAGAGGTCTAAAGGAGATCAATAAAAATGAACCTGTAGTAAGCGTGAGTTACTATGAAGCAGACGCTTATGCGAGGTGGGCTGGAAAGAGATTACCAACAGAAGCTGAGTGGGAAAAAGCAGCTAGTTGGAATGACGATCTTGGCAGAAAGACGCTCTATCCTTGGGGAGACAACTTTCCAACACCTAAATTCGCGAACTTATTGGAATCTAATTTTTGGGGTCCATCTAACGTTGGCTCATTGCCTGAGGGAGCAAGCCATTATGGCTGCTACAGTATGATCGGTGATGTGTGGGAATGGACGTCATCCGAGTATACACTTTATCCGGGATTCAAACCAAAGTTCTCAGAGTATACTGATAAATGGGCGATAAATCAAAAGGTACTTCGGGGTGGTTGCTTTGCTACTCCTTCTAATCAGATCAGGAATAGCTATAGAAATTACTATAAACCGCATGAGAGGATCCCATTCTCGGGTTTCAGATGTGCTATGGATGATTGACTGAACAATAATATAGATTTCATAGGTCATTTGTAAAATATTTACCACTTTGATAGATACGGCAACTATCTTTTGACTGCAGCTGCAAAAAATACGTTGAGAATCCGACGCTAAATATTTGAACATTGTCTTTAAAAGCGTTTTTCTAGGAAAAGATACAGAAAGACAGTTTATAGACAAAAACTAGGTAGGTTGCAGTCGAATCTCTAGCCTCAGTTTGGCTAAGATGAAAAAAAACGTTCTATACCTCATTTATCGACTGAAGTCTAATGATCATATAAGATGGATTTATAGCAATCACAATCCTGATCCAGACTGTAACAGGAAACACACTAAAGAACCCAGAGGCGGAAAATCTAAATACGCATTATTTGTAGCACCTTATCACTTTCGATGTCTTAGTCTCTTATGTTCTTCAAGCTCCTGCAGATAATTAAACGTACTACCACACATTTCGCATCTATAAGAAGGGCTTACGGTAGAAGACATTAATACATTATTTTCTTACCTCTTCTTTATGAGTTTTACTATATTTCGGCCTACTAGTGGAATATTAAACTGGATAAATTTAGTTAGAGCAAATCAAAGGGTACTAATTGAGGGTGTAAACCCCTGAGATTTATGGCAGTCAATTTGAAAACAACCGTAACGATGACAATGACGGTTGTGAAAAGAGGGTGACATTAATCACAACCCTGCAAAGTCTAACTTTGGCTTTTTGTTAGGCTGTATAAGAGATTCCATACTGCCGCTTATAAGATTTAGAATACCAGATACCAAATTGCTATGCTGACCATGGTTTTTAGATACGTGTTCAAGGACTAAGTAAAGCGCATCTCCCAAAGATGTTCTAGCTTTTGATTTCTAGAGCAAATCGTTTCAATCTCCTCCATATAGTTAAAACCACAACTGTCCAATATGTCTTCAAAATCATATCGCTCATGGGCCCCCATATTTTGTTCGTTTTCTTGGGATTTTATTAAGGACTCTTTCACCCTTTCAAAATTTTGTTTCCTACTATAAACATACCACAGATTATGGGCTCCCCGTAACCTCGACAGATTATTAAGGGTGTCGGTATGTATCTGAGTATAATATTTATTCATAATCTCAGTGTTTACATCCTCCCAGGAAGGCGTTCTCCAGGAGGCAACCTTATAAAAACCATGTCCATCGAACTCCGCAGCCAGGCTGATTCCCTGATCTAGGGTGCTCACAATTACATCGGTCTTTTCGGCGATGGCATCTCGAAGATCGATGCCTGGCTCCATCCAACCCACAAAAATGATGTCAAATCGATCAGTGATTCCCCAGCGGGCGTCTGTTATTTTTATAAAATCAGGTTTAATTGTGTGAGAGCGGCACACTAAATCTGCACAGTTTTCTATACCAATTGCATCGGCAATGAATTCCCGAATTTTTATTAAAAAGTCGCCATAGCCACAGCCAACATCACAGTATTTAGGTTTATTAGAAATAGCTCTTGCGATTGCTACTACCCTCAAAACGTCCAGCTTTCTATATGAGAAGTAGGTACCGCTAAGCAATGGAAAAATATAACGCTCATGAAGAGGAGAAATCGAGTATTTTCTGAATTTTTTTAATGCTTCTATAGCAATCTCTAGATTCCTAACTTTATCGATCATATTGGAGTTGCGAAATGTATCTATTTTTTTCTTACTCTTTATAAGTATATTTCACATCGTTGGATTAAAACTTATTCTATCATATGAGGAATTAGGATATTTTAAACAACCATTATTTATACACTAAAACAAGACAAAAAGTCAGGAAATGCAGATCCTAATCAAACTCTACTTGCCACAGTCGATTTCCCTTTGAACTAAGGGATCGAAGTGTCTCCATATATTGGAACCCACATTGATCAAGAACTGATTCAAAGCCAAATCTCTGTT
>JAICVW010000078.1 GCA_025935105.1 Nitrososphaeraceae archaeon | reverse complement strand
ATCCGAATAAATAGTGCCTTGCGCTAACCATTTAATGTTCGGCAATTGTTTAGATTGGCGTTCAAAGACATCAATAAATAATTTACCAATGATTTTACGTTTTTGTTCAGGCTCATCCACACCAGCCAATGCGGCAAAAAAATCCGCACTAGCATCTACGGTAATTAAATTAATACCTAAATGCGCCGCAAACATCGTTTGAATCTGTTTCGCTTCATCTAATCGCAATAATACATCTGGCTCTGCAGCATTTAATTCATCTAGGTACAGTAACCCCCCACTTCGCATTGATTTGACTAATATTCCCTCCACAAATCCAACTTGTCCTTCTTCAAGGGTCTTAGATCCAACTAGGTGGGATTCTCTGGTTCGGAGACTGAAATTTACTGAGTACAATTCCTTATTTAACGCCGTGGCAAATTTCCTTACGAGGGTTGTTTTGCCAGTTCCCTTTGGTCCGATAATTAATGCAAAAAGGCTGGCTTGGTATGCTTTGGTTAACACTTCAAGAGCATTATTCCAATCCAGATAATCTATTTCCATCATGTTACTCTCCATCACCATTTTGATGGTCTCTTTGCTTAAAAAGCAATACTCGTGTCAGAATCTTCAACAAGTCAATATCTAGAACTCACAACAATTTTCTTGTTGCTAAGGTAATCAGTTAGAAGTACTCTATCGAGTGTTGTAGGATTAATATAGTAAGACCTGCCTTTGACATGTCTTTCAAGGTCGTTTACATATCCCAATAATGAATCTTCTTCACTAATCATCACTGTATCTATTTCAATTCTATTCCTACGACATTTCTTTGCTTCGGAAATTGTCTTCTCGCCTATAACTTGGTCCACTTGTCTGTATCGATAGCATAAATAGACTATTTGACCACTCCCATAATCGAAATTGGAACTAAGCTTATATTTGTCAGGTAAATAAAAATGAGAGTATGGTCTTTGGGCAAGAATTTTGTCTTTTTCGTTACTGTCGTCAATAAAACATGCGCTGGGATGCCCATCTGTTATTAGCACTATTCGTTTATTTTCGGCCCCGTCTTTGTGAAGTATCTTACTTGCTAATCTTAGAGCAGATTGATAATTTGTGTAATGTAAGAAATCAGATCCTGGCTCAAAAGTTTTTAAATAAGGTATATCCTTGGGTCTAACCTTGAAGGCTAACGCCCCAAAACCCACTATGAAAATAGAGTCTGACGGGAAATATTTTTGATTCACCAGATAAAGCCCCCACAATGCTCTCTTGGCTGTTTCGATACGGCTCATATCGCCGAACATAGATGAATACCGCATTGTTGAGCTCAGATCTATACAATACACTATTGCTACTCTCACGTCGTCCAGCGTTTCGTATTCTTCAAGATCGCTTTCTTCTATTTCTAATGGGATCTGCAATGAAGCATTGCTCTTTAATCTATTAACAGCATTTAATAGCGATTTGGGCACATTTACAAGTCTTGTGTCATCACCGCGTTCATAACTTCTAGTCGAATCTAGAACTACTCCTCCTCTACCTAACTTCCCAGTTTCATGCATTCCTAAGTCTCCTGTTTGCAAGGCCTTAGTAATGTCATTTAGGATGTTCCCGCCTACTTTTATAAAGCCCTTATCGGTGAGCCACCTTTCTGCCTCCTTTAGATATCCTTTTTGAATTAGCTGTGCAACTATAGATGCACCTGTAAGAGTATTTTCACCCTTGGTCTGCTGACCATGCTTCACGTTCTGCATATCTTGTTCACGATGTTCCTGGGTAGTCACTAACCCTTGCAGTGATCGCTTAAGATCTTCGATAGATGGAGTCTTTTCCTTTAAGGCTTCTCTCCCGATTAGCCTTAGCGTTTTGTCTAAAAGTTCATTTGTTATTTCGCTTTGTTTCTGTTCAGTCTCCTCTTCGTTTAAAGTAGTGTAGAAATATACGTATTTACTGACATCTTTAGGATAGCTAAATGCCATCAGGTCACTCCATAGTCATTTTGTTTCCTCTTTAAAATTGGGGGATCGACCCACGTGAGGCCCTCCAAGGCGACCTCTAAAACAGCCGCGGCAAATTCTGCCTCAGCATCTTTCCTGACCAGTACCGTGTCGTTTTTTATGCCAAACTTTTTAGCGAATTTGGCAAATTCTATTTGTTCTTTTCCAATGCACAAAGACATACCAGAAACGACCTTTTTCAACTCCGGAAACGCTTCCAATTGTGATTGGTAATCAGTAGAATTGTGTTCACTGTGACTGGGCATAGTTTGGGATACGCTGAACGTCTTTCCATTGGCGAACTCATTTTTGAGCGCTGATAGCTGTTCGTTCGTTAGCCTTCCAATATATTGAAGCGAGACTTCCTTTAGTGCATCATTTATAATTGACTTGAGCACATTCATCCGATTGTCACGATTGTCCTCAATCTCCGTTAGCTCAAACTTGACCGATTGGTGAATGCTATGAATATCACAAAACCTTGGCACGGTAGTTGTCAAATGGAATATTGACCTGGTTCGTTCAGTTTCGCTTATAAGTAACTCCATTGAATGAATTCCTACTCGTACGCTGACCCCTTTCTCACGACTAATATCTCGATGAGCCCTTGCTAGTTCTGCGATCTTTGCTATTGTTTTCAATATGAATACAGGAATAAACACGTTGACGTCATCTGCAATTTTTGTCTCTTGTAATATAATGAGCATCTCATCAAGGCTACCTTTAGGATAATGCGTGCTGATGTGACTACGCAATCTATCGAATAGTGGCTCGATTACTTTTCCGGAATGCGTATAATCAATTGGATTTGCCGTAGCCATTATTTTTACATCCGGCTTGAAGACTACGGGGTATGATCCAGTAGTAAATTTTCCCTCTTGCAAGACACTTAATAAGGCAACCTGTTTACGAGGATCTAAGACGGGAAGCTCATCGATACATAGTATTCCGTGTCTTGCTTGTAATAATTGGCCTGAGGTGTATGATTGAATGTCGTACAATTCCACACCTTTCTTGGCAATCTTCATCGCATCAATCTGTCCGACTAGATCCTTTACAGAGATGTCTGGAGTAGCCAAAATGTACCTATATCTGTGGAAGCCCTCTAACCATTTGATCTTTGTATCGAGTTTGTTATTCCTTATCGATTCTTCGGATTCCTTGGAGACTATGAATTCAGGCGTAGTATGAATAACTTCGACGTCATTGAGGAGACTGATTAGCTTATCTTCGGGAATTGAGGTGGGAATGTCATTAGTAGTACTACCTTCGATAACCGGTATATGTGATAACAATGTCTGTGCGATTGTTTCTGCTATCTTGGTTTTTGCTTGCCCAATCTGCCCAATAAGGAGAATATCATGTCCTGCTAAAATTGCTCTGTTAACAGCTGGGATAACTTCGTCGTCGTAGCCTATAATTCCTCGATATGGGAATTCATCCCTCTTCAATTTTGTGATTAGGTTGCCGCGTAATTGTCTGTCGACAGATAGATGCTTGTAATTCACCTCCAAAAGGTCCCGTAAAGTTCTGATTTGCCGATATTCTTCGGGAACGCCCACCATTGTCTCTGCGTAGGTCGGTTTAGAGGCGTACGATTGGTGTACTAATTCCTCAGCCCCTTTGGACCCCATCGAAACTGAGGTATACGCGTAGGCAATTTAAACTGATGAGGCTAACCATCTTAATCTATATATCTCAAGAGGAATAGATAGACACTTATTGTATCGCTGTCAAAGCACTATGACAACATACCAATTTTCCCTCTATTCAGTTGAGAAGATCCTATTGAAATATTCCGATTGTTCTTGAGTCAATTCATTTGATTCGCCTTCGACTATACTGGCTATATCCTTGGCTAGTTTCTTTTTGTACTCAAGCTGCATCTGGCGTGCAATCTGAATCCGCTGAGCTTGAGGAGATCCTGCACCGTGCATAGATTCAGTCAAATATCCCACAGCGTTTCTCCCAAGTGTCATATTTTCAATCAACCTCAATATCCTCACCCTGTTTTCAGTTGAAATCCCCTTCTTGCCCTTTAGGTATTTTTCCAATATGGGGCCTGTTTCGGGACTCCTGAAATCCCTTTCAGATGGCATGGTGACCATCAAACCGCCCGCAATATCCTGTGCAAGTCTTGCTATTTCATAGGGAAAACGTGTGACATTGTGCTTGCAAACGTTTGCCAACATGTCATCATTTTGATAATTACCAGAAGCAGTTCTGTGTGCCTGATAAGAAGAAGCTATTCCTGCTGCAAAAATTGTCTCATTAAGGTGAGTCATTTCAACCAGTTTGTCCTTAATGTGGGATGCATTCGCTACTCCATTGTAATCTGCGATGGCAGCTGAAGCACCTATTAGAACATCCCCAAGACCAGTTTTGCATACATAGCTCCTTCTATGATAACAGGTGAATCGTTCGACGAGCATGGAAGCAAATTCCACCTCGCCTTGCATAAAGATTAATTCATTGGGGATAAAAACATTGTCGAGAATAATCATTGCCTCCTGACCAGAGAACTTTGCGTTTCCTGCATCCAGATCCCCTTCCATACTTCTTGTGTCGCATGACTGTCTTCCGTATATGTAAGTGATACCATTAGCATTGGTCGGTATTGCGCCTACAATAGCGTATTCTTTATCCTCCGGTCTAAGCCTCATGGTAGGCATCACTATAATCCAATGTGAATTTATGCATCCTGTTTGATGTGCCTTGGCCCCGCTAAGGTAGATACCATTTGAATCCCTTTTCACAACATGTACAAACATATCAGGATCTTCTTGCTGTGAAGGTGATAGACTTCTGTCTCCTTTTACATCAGTCATCGCACCTCCTATCATCAAGTTCTCCAGTTGGATCATCTTAATGAATTCAATCAAGCGTTTTTGATAGTTAGTTTTGTATTTGGCATCTATTTCAAATGTAGTAGAATACAATGAATTTAAAGCGTCCATTCCCACACATCGTTGGAAACATGTAGCGGTTAGCTGGCCTAACTTTCTCTGCATCCTGTTCTGGTTTACCAAATCCATGGTATTTTCAGTAATATGTAAAAATCGATTCACTCTTGTTCCACTAATCGAGGATTGCGCTGACGCAATTTCGAAATCCCTTTCCGCTATATCATAGGTTTCTGCGACTGCATTAATAGATGGTCTGATCATGGGATGGTCAACAGGCTCCTTCACTAGCTCACCAAAGAGGAAAACCCTCAAACTTCTGCCTCTGAGACTTTGAATATACTCTGCCCCGTTTCGGATAGGCATACCGATCATATTAAACATGTTCTTATTATTATTTATATCTTGTTAGAACTTTTTTGTTTAAAACCATCGTAAGTTGATAATTTTATATAGATATTTTTCAATCTCCCTTCTATCTATCGCTTCTGCAAGCAAAAAGAGAGACTATTTGTAATTCAGCTCTTTAAGATTTATGTCTATCTGCCTGCAAACATCCTACAATACGCCGTAATCTTTCGCCTATCAGTGTGCTCATTTCACGAATTATCAGCTCAAGTTTTGCCTCTTTACAACACTAACCTAGATGCTAGTAGTAATTTTTTTTAGGGTAGTATGTAGGTAGGTTCTATGGAATCAGAAAACGTCAATTTGCTTAGCCTAATAAGAGACTGTCCGAATTTCCCAAAACCAGGCATCATGTTCAGAGATGTTAGCCCAGTGTATAGCAGCTATAGAGCTTTGAACTATATTGCAGATGAGTTTGAAAATATCTTGAGGGACGATGTTTTCGATACCGTAGTTGGGATAGAGTCAAGAGGTTTTGTTGTTGCCACGCTCTTGGCATTGAGATTTAAAAAGGGTTTGACTATGGTTCGGAAAGCCGGAAAGCTGCCTAGAGACACAATTAAAAAGGCATATGATATTGAGTATGGCTCTGCTATAATGGAGATACAGCGTGATGCAATATCTGAAGGCCAAAGAGTGCTAGTAGTAGATGACTTGATAGCTACTGGTGGCACGGCTCGGGCTGCAGTGGAGCTAGTAGTTGAGGCAGGGGGTAAAATTGCGGCGCTTGCAATATTAGTAGAACTGGCAAACCTTCTTGGAGCTTCGAAGCTTAGGGATATTGGATATACGGTTCACTCCCTGGTGGTGTATCAATAATAGATGGATAGAAGTAACAGAGCTGAAATTGGGATCATTGGAGGCACTGGAGTCTACAGCGCAGATCTGTTTAGCAACGACAAACTCGTGAAGATCTACACTCCGTTTGGCGAGCCATCTGATCTCATTAATATCGGTGAATATGCAGGACGAAAAATTGCATTCATCCCACGACACGGGAGAAATCATACAATCCCCCCTCATCGCATTAATAACCGCGCAAACATTTGGGCCCTAAGAGACCTTGGAGTAACAAGAATAATTGCACCATCTGCCGTAGGAAGTTTGAAAAGAGAATTCAAACCGGGAGATATAGCTATTCCACATCAATTCATCGACTTCACAAAGAATAGAAGATACACTTTTTATGACGGCGGCGAAATATGCCACATCTCTACTGCAGATCCATTTTGTAGTGATCTAAGCAATATAGTGAGGGATTGTAGCATACGATTAAACTACGTTGCCCATCCAGAAGTAACTTATCTATGTATTGAAGGCCCGCGATTTTCTACTAGAGCTGAGTCACATTTGTTCAGAAATATGGGAGCTGATGTAATTGGCATGACAGTAGTTCCAGAATGTATTCTAGCACGAGAAGCACAAATATGCTATGTTTCCATCTCTACGATTACAGATTATGATGTGTGGACAGAATCACAAGTATCTTCCTCAGACATATTAGAGGTATTGAAAAAAAATGTTGACAAGACAAGGTCCTTGATCAAGGAACTTATACCACTTATACCAGGTGAGCGACTTAACTGCAACTGTGGACATGCTTTAGAGGGATCGTTGCTATAAACTCTATTCTTGGAGTTTGAGAACCTTGGGAAGGACCACGTCGCCCTCAATTAGCTTTCTTTGTACACTTAAATGTATTTCATCTGGATCTAAACCCAATTTTCGAATTCGTTGTATCGTTTTCTTCGATAGATCTAAACTTATATTATGACCCCCTATTCTTCCAAATGCTACAGCTCTAAATCTGAACTCTTGATCACCTATCACAAAATGACCATTCAACTTGCTCGCAATTTCGCCTCCTGAGGTGCTATGAACAAAAACTGTTAATTTTTCATTATTCTCTGACGGCCTTTGCCCCATCATTTTGCGTCGTTCTCGCTTGTTATGTCGATATTGCGATTCACATTTTTTTCAACCAGAAAACTCCACCACCAATTATCTTTTATTTTGTACTGATCTACATCCACCCGTATCTCTGAGTCATCTGAATCTGTAAACGTAAAAATTCCTCCATTGATCAACTTTATCAGTCTCCATCTGCCGTGACCTTTTCGTTCTCTGTTTATTGCAACCGCCCATTTTCTGTCTTTCTCGATTTTTGGCATGCCAATATTATCAGCTATTTCGAGGATCCCTAACCTTTTTTCTTCACAAAATAATTCCCTAGTAATCACACTACGCCAAATGTCGACAGCACCAATAGTTTTTTGACCTTCATTTATGTTTATAACGCCGAAGTAAACCACCTTATCTTCATTAGGAGGCTCTATAGACATCCACCGTCAAATTATAATCATTCCTATTTAGTTCTTGCATCTTCGAATGGTTGCTGCAATACTGTTCCTAAGCTATCAATCAGAAGGTTCCTTTTGAATGGTACGTTGTGATCCTGGCAAAGTCTTCTATAGCGATTCACAACAGCAAATTTCGGATGTAGTGATTCGTACTCAGTAGAGATGTTTATGATCATTCCCTTGGCAACCAATGATTCCAACGCATCAAGTACAATATTTTTTGAAAGTTTTGATGAACTAGCAATCTTTTCCAAATTCGACTTCCCGTTATTAATAATAAAGAGAAAAGACTCTGACTCTTCGTCGGAAAGCTTTAACTCGGTTATAAGATATTTTTTAACATTTCCAGGATTGATGACCATTGGTGCCGATGTATAGTACATAAAGGTCTAATAATCATATAATAATTAAACAGAATCATATCTGGGCTTCAAACCTTATTATACGTTAAATATAACTTTGCCTTTTGGTTGCTTTCCTAAAAATGGTGGTTACTATCGATCTTACCTATGCTAACGACAGAATGCGAAATCTAATACTAGAGTCAATTAGCCGGAATAGCCCTATAGACCAAAATGGGTATAATATAATAATGCAAGATGAACCCGATTTAAAGAGGATTAAATCCCGCATAGAGAAGCTGTTAGATGAAAACGATATACGGGATTTCATCGTGGCGGAGAATACGGAAAAAGAAAATGAAATAGCTATTTTAAAGAAAGGAGATATAGAACAACTTGGAATATACCTTTGCACACATTGTGGCGTTTCATTTGAAAGCGAAATACAGCGCATAGTCCATCAGCGTATACATTATATTGGTTAGTTCGAAAAAAAGCACAAGCGTGGCAAACAAAGCGCTAATTCTAAAAACTCCCTCTTTTTGTAGCTGGTTGGATTCTTTTCAAAACCTGAATTTTAAGCTTATTAATGTATAATATATTT
>JAICVW010000441.1 GCA_025935105.1 Nitrososphaeraceae archaeon | reverse complement strand
GTGAAGGCTATAGAAAGTATTCCTTAGTTTATAGGCATCAAAAATTTCTTTTGGTTGAGAACGAATCGAACATGAATTAGTTCAATATTTCGACTTCGATGTAGGTAATCACAAAGAAAATTTTTCTCAGAATTTAGCTGCAAATGAGGATAGCGAAGAACATAATGATAATGGACATGCAGTCAACATAGCAAAGAATGAAGTAATACAACAAATAGATATTATTCCAAAAAATCCATCGCATACATCGCGTACATCACATGACCCTTTACAAGAAATAAAAGTTGAAAGGTTAGAAGGTGCCAAAGACGGGTCCAGCAAAGCAAAAATTCTCCTGTCCTCACTGCTCTTTCCAAACAGGTACAGAGAATATTTATCAGCATCATATATCCCCCGGGGCAACTAGAGAGGCTGGATAACCATACCAGCTAGCTTTGCACAAAAAGGTGATTGACAAACATGGATAGCAACAAAACCAATCCAGGCAATGAACTCAGTACTGAAACTAAATCACTTGTAGTAAATGAAAATGTAGCATCAGAATCAGACGTACTAACAACTACAAATGAGTTAATTATCAATGAAGAATACGCAAGCTTAGTACCACAAATTTCTGAATCAGAGTATCAATCAATTAAACAATCAATCAAAGATAATGGACAATGGGTTCCAATAATAATAAACCCTCAACAAATCATTTTAGACGGACATACCAGATTCTGGGCATGTAAAGAACTTCGGCTAGAACCTAAAGTGATGATACGCAAATTTGAATCTTCGTTGCTGGAAAAGCAGTTTATAATCCAAATAAACAGAAATCGTAGACACCTCAATCCATTTCAAAGAATAGAACTGCAATACAAATATGAGATGATTGAGTCTGAGCTGGCCAAGAAGAGAGTAGCTGATGCAGGAAAGATAGGAGCAGATAGAAGATGGAATAATAAAGAAAAAGTTGATGACGATAGGGTAGTACAAAAAGATACTACCCCATCAGATGTTAACCAAAAAAAGATAGAAGAAAAGAGTAAGAGTAAGGGTAAAAGCAGGGTAATAGATCTAGCAGCGCAAAAGGCCCATGTGTCGCCAATGACCTACTACAAGGGCAGAGAAATAATCAGACAGGCCCCATCAGAAGAGGAATTAAATAAGCTCAGACGAGGGGACATAAAAACAGACAAAGTTTACAAACAGCTTGAAAATCGACGCAAAATACAACATCTGTTGTCAAGTGCTTCCAGTTCTAATGTTCAGCTACCAGACAACATCAAACTAATTGAGGGCGATTTTGTAGAAAAATGTAAAGATATTCCAGCCGAATCTGTCTCTTTGATATTTACGGACCCACCATACGCATCAGAATTTCTTCCAATATACAACGACCTAGCCAAAGTTGCTTCCATACTTCTAAAAGATGGTGCAAGTCTGGTTACTTATTGTGGGCAGAACCTGAAATATAAAATTATACAAATCATGGAATCAGCTGACGTACTGGTGGGAAATAGCAATAATCCAAGCTGGTTCATCTGCGAGGATATTCAATAAAAAAGTGGTTGTCACCTGGAAGCCTCTCCTATGGTTCGTCAAGGGTACCAAATTAAGAACGACAGAATATATCAGGGATTCTGTTCAATCATCATATCCAGACAAGACATTACATAATTGGACACAATCGACAGTAGAAGCTGTACATGTCATTTCGAGACTTACAATTGAAAATGATATTGTGTTAGATCCGATGATGGGCACTGCCACGACTGGAATAGTGTCCTTGAATCTTAAAAGGCAATTTATAGGAATTGAAAAGGATTCAGAGACATAAGATAGCTAAGGCCCGACTTCAGTCAGTTCTCCCTGCTGCCAATACCACATAAAGGAAGAAGACTTCCAGTGTGAACCAAGATGGCTATTGATTCACAGCAGCTATCATGTACCTTACCAGAAATGAAAAATGGTCCAAATTCGACCTTCCTCCATTCCAGGGGCCAAGAAATAAGAACAGAGCTAGTTGAAAGCTGCGATCCTATAGCAGACGATAATTGGTCTGGATTGTCCTTAATTCTTTGGCTGTTATTAGAACAACTTCTAGAGGAATCGAGAACTAACGATGACAGTTCTGATGACAATGACACATCACTATGTGTTTACATTTTTAGCAGGTGATTCTATGGGCAAGATTGTATCAGCTGTGAAGTTAAGGATAAGTCAGATAGTGCTTACAGAACAGAGACCATTCTGCATTTCTGACCTGTTGGAATTCAAAGTTGGCGGTCAGATGCATCGTATGAGCTATGGTACCGCAAGAAACTACATTTCGAAATTAAGAAAATTGGGCAAAATCGAATTGGGCAAAATCGAATTAGCATTTAAATCAAGGCCAGCATTCTATACACTATCGGGCCATAAATTCGACAAATCGATGATATTAGACCATACGGGGGGTCTCCAGCATAATCAGCGATACCCTCTTGAAACAAACACCCATTTTCAAATGGCTAAAGAACCGTCCTACACAAAAACAAAGCCCTCACAACATCAGACTAACCTTTCAGTCGGATGGCATATGGAATGCTTTCTCTTCTGTTTATCCAGATAAGGTTAACTCTGCTAATAAAGATATAATCTTCTATTTTCTTTGATTACATTGATATTGCAGTAACTGTCCACCATTCAGATACAGTTAGTGTTGCAATATCATGTTCTTTTAGACCAATAGTGGTCGATATACCAGATTTTCTTCAGCTGTATGAAGCCTTAGCTAGAACAGAAATGTTTCTAGCCTCTACGACAGAAAAAAAGACTGACTTTGGCTATAACATTGTTACCATACCTTCGTTTAGAAAATGGATAGTGAAGATGTGGCACTTTGGAGTAGATACAATAGATGAATATGCGAATAAGGGATTTGAAGTAACTTTTGAAGAAGGCATGTCCGATTTATACAGAATATATACAAAGCGTACTAAAGATGGTAAGAGCAAGATTGTTAGAGTAGAACATCAAGAATATCCCAATCAAGAAGCAGCAGATGCATTCGTCAAAGAATTGTATCCAGGTGGTCATTTAATTGGTGCCTAGAGAATCAGGACGGCTAAGAACAAAAACTATATCACTAGTGCTGCCAGTCGCAAATGCTTCTCCATAAGAGAAGCAAACAATGAAATCAAATATAGTCTAACAAGGTCTTTTGTAGATATGCTTTGTCTTTCTTTTTTTCTAAGCTAACTAGATTGGATATTTTAATACCAACTTTTCTAAATGCTATATCGCCATTGAAGCTAAATCTATCTACCAACCTTTCTAAAACTGATGCAATACTCTCTTTGTCATTTCGCAGGTTTGAATATGAAATTTCCCTTGTCTCTATAGAAAAGTCAGATCTCATTAGCTTAACTCCAACGGTTCTAAATGCGTATCCTTTTGTCTTTACTCTTTCATAGATTTCATCTACTAGCTCATTTAGATATTGAAGAATCTTTACTTTGTCGCTAGTAGCATAATCTAAGGTATCTTCAGTACTTATCGATATATTGTCTTCC
>JAICVW010000585.1 GCA_025935105.1 Nitrososphaeraceae archaeon | reverse complement strand
TGAACCATTATAAAGAGATTTTATTTCATAATTACGCAAGACGTCTAATCTTATAAAAGAAACGTAACAAGTTATTAAACATAGTCGACTATGATCACAAAGACAATGATAAATCAAAAAACAATGAGTCGAACTCTGTTGCATTATGCCCAAACTATCACGCGATTGATAAATTAGCACCAATAGATGCTACTGTAAATGTCGAATAGGAAATGCCTTTTCTATTTGTATTAATTCCTGTCCAGTAAAATAAATTGACAGTTGCAAGCAAGCAGAAGGCAGGGATAAGTGCATGCACAAATAGGCCTAAAAAGCATATCTGCATATCTGTGCCACTAGTTGTCATGTGATAGGTCTAAACTGATTGTTTAGATCTACTGCTATTACTTGACACTTATCCTAATTGTGAGGACATCCTTGAACAAAACTGGCTATAGCTACGACTCCACTGTTAGCTATATGATGATCAACCCTGGAAGATAAACTGTAATAGGAATTTTTTTACCACACATTACTATTCAACATAACGATCAAGACTGCCAGAGCATTGTTGTAAAACTAAGTTGAAAATCTGAACGATAACATTGTATTCGAAATCTTACAATCAATATTTTTGCCAAAAATATCTCTAAAAATTAATTCTAACACTGTTTTCTGATAAAGTGAATAATTTTCACCAAGGTCATGCTTCATGACATACGTATGGATATCGCCTTCTACATTATGGCTAATCTCAACAGAGGAGGTTTCCATCCGCAGTTCCAACCATGACAAGAAAGAGTTTATGTCCATTTTGGCCCTCATAAATAAGGCAGCATCGTTTGTAGCATTCTTGCCTATATGTTCAGCTAGATGCATTATTTCTTGCTTGCTAACACGATTGAATAGTTCCGCTGCGACAGGTCTCGACAATGATATAAATCCGAGCTTGGGTTCATAAATATCCCATTCTGCATATCTTTGAAGAATTTGGTTAACCAATGTATTGAGACTTGTGTGACTATGTTCAGATTCTCCACGTAAGGTTGTAACAACACCCTCGTCAAGTCGAAAAGTCATTGTGATTGTTTTTTTGCGACGTTCAGGGGCGGAAGACAAGGTGGACATAGAACAAAATACTGGCGTTGTGCCACTAAAAGCTTTTGTTGTAATGAAGTATAAAACGAGTGAGCGAATAATAATTAAAGTCAATTGGAGATAGGAACAGTTTATTCTAAAATATTCAATTATTTTATTACGGACTGGGTCATTTCTAACCAGTTTTGGCGGTATTCTATTCGGCTTTCTGTTAAATATTTCAATTAGAGGGGCAAATCAGCTCATATATCCTGAGAAAGTTATCCTCGTCTTATCTTTATTTTCTATAACTATCGCTAGTATCTCTATTTGTTATGCCTGTAATTTATCATCTTTTGCAATTTCCATACGCAGATATTGACAGGTTCAGAAGACGAGCACATAGATTCATATTATTTGGTCTCGCCCCTACTGCTTTTACATTATATCTTGGGCTGGTCTTGCCTTCTCACCATTGATAGATAATTTAGCACATTTTATTGCGGGGTTACCATTTGTTCCTGTCTATGTTTTGTATAGGATGAGAAAATAATATGATATGAGGCGAAATAGATTACACGCGCGTGCAATTATTACTTCTTCGCCCAGCCCTTTTATATCCAAATCACAGGATTACCCTCTTATTCTAATGGATTCGGAGATATCCAGACACTTATCGTCAAGTATTGCAAATGAAACGCGATATCAAAGCATAAATAAATTATAACAATAAAAAGAAATGTTGTGTACATCTATATTCCAGATGTCATCTAGCAAACGAGAAAATAGAGAACAGATTCCTAAAGAAGACGATATTGGTGGAGTACAGAAAGCAGTAAGTGAACAGGGTGGTGTTGAAGGTCAAAGGAAGGAAGTAAATGTTGGTGATTATGCAAAAACTGCGGCATTGGGTCAATTGCTTAAGGACCTGGACTTTCCAGCAGATAAGAACAATATAATTGAATTTGTTCAACAAAGCCAACAGCCATCAAATATCACCATCGAAAATAAACAAGAAATATTAAGTCTATTGCAAGAAAACCTAAAAGAGGGCAATCAATATCAGAATGTATCTGAAGTTACTAGAGCTGCTGGAATTGTTCAACAGTGAAGGCAAAGACTGATGAATAGAAATAGAGTTTCCTATCCGAGTTAAAGGTGGCTTACAATGACTTGAATACAAACATCGCTAATTCAAACTACGTCCTATTCTGAATCTTTTCGAATAGAAAACAACAAGGGCAAAAATATCCTTTATATTACTAGGATACCGTTAAGCCTAAAGCCTAAACTTAAAATGCTCTGTCCGCAGAACAGACAACCATCCTTTTGTAAAATCATTTATTAAACTTTTGCAGGTATTCATCCAGTTACCTAAATCGGAGTTTAGGTAATATAGAACTCATCTGAAAAGTCTCATTAGGATCATTATGCAGCCAAGTTGAATGAATCCTAAATAGAGGTTTAGTATTACTCCTTTCTTTTATTTGGGCTTTAATGCGTCTGCTGTAAAGGTATGTTAGTACTAGAAGTGTATGATATTTTGTATCAGCCCAAACACATTGTGGTCTGCTCTTGGGTCTTCCGCTATTATTCCTAAT
>JAICVW010000130.1 GCA_025935105.1 Nitrososphaeraceae archaeon | reverse complement strand
CCACCCATCACTGTTTGTTGGGTTCATTGCTTCAAAGGCTGGTCGACTATAGAAAGTATGTGATTCAACATATAGACTTGGACATTTAGATATATGGACTTAAGTTGAAGAGAAGTATGGAACAGATCTATGCAGAGATGGATCTATCAAGAGCATTTCCTTAAAAAAACCCATGGATTATGGAAACGCCAAAACAAATCTGCGCAAGTTACTCGATATGAATTTGCTGGAGCATGATCAAAGTATCGCTGATAGTATTAGGAATGATAATAAAAGCAAAAAAATAAAATATTATAGATTAAGCGAATACGGTATTTACAACCTTATTTCTAGTAACAGGAATATGCAATTCGATATTGCTAAGCCCCTTTTACTAAATTGTAAAGACCATATATTATTTGGCTTTTTTCTATTCCCATATATCAAAGAAGATACACTATCAAAACAGGAGATCGACTCTCTTATATTTTCAGAAATATTCTCATATTTGCACGATTGTTGCAAGCATTTAGAACAAATGATCTTTGATATCAACCATACTGGAAATCAGATAAATGGCTATTTGACTCGTCAGTTGTTTGTCTGGTCGAATGTTCCCCAAATAGATAGCGAT
The DNA here is from genome assembly GCA_025935105.1 of Nitrososphaeraceae archaeon. GTDB lineage: Archaea > Thermoproteota > Nitrososphaeria > Nitrososphaerales > Nitrososphaeraceae > Nitrosopolaris. The sequence goes on along the minus strand of JAICVW010000130.1, from coordinate 6,397 downwards.
AGGGAGAATTTACGCGATTTTCTAAAGCGGACATTCAATCTAGACTGGCTCAATAACGCACGGATCGAAAAACCTGATGACAACTGTATTACAGCCTCTTATGAATTAAATACCATTATGATCAGAATTGACAGAGATCTAAAAAATGTAACATTAAGTTTCAGAGGAAGAAAGAAGTCTGAACTTGTTGCTAGAGAACTTACCGATGGTCAATTTGTAGCAGATGTCGTACTAGCGGAGCCGTTACAAGTAAAATATGCAAAGACGTTTCTGATTTCCCATATGGGAAGTATACCTAGGTTTATACTTTCCTTGATATCTCATTATAATCCAGCATATCTATCTCCTACTATGGAGATACTGGGACAGGATGAGCGATTTGTACAAGTATTAAAAAAGACAAAGCATGACTTTGATAGAAAATATAGACTTATTGTAGAAAAAAGGAAAACAAGAACAAAAGCTCATTGCAGTGATTTACTTTTCTCTTCTTTTTAGATCTATGAACTTGGTCCTAGACCCAGATTTTCATTATTGTTAAGTATGATTTCTAGATTGGCTTGAAGCATATAAAAGTAATCGAGGTATCAGAAAGCTCCGCATAGCTACATTATTCTATTATTTTTGCTTTTTCAATATCTCTATCTCTTGCATTACCTGCGCCAATTTGTCAGATAGATTCGCAATCGCATCTGTATTCATAGCATCGCGTTCACGTAACTTTTGATTAATCATCTCCAATTCATCAACTTTTGTTTGTACATCGGCACCTCTACGCTCTAGATTAACTAGATCTAAGAATGTGAGATAGGGCTCAACCTTTCTAAATATCTCTGCTTTTTCAGAATCTTTCTTCTGCCAGTAGCTGGAACCTGAGTGTCCAATGAAATACTCTGAAAAGTCAGCATATCCAAGATCTGATATTGTAGTTTTCACGAATCGACGGAAGGAGTGTAGTGTTATCTGTCTTCTTCCTTCATTCCCATCCTCTCTTTCTCCTTTGCCCATTCTATCTAATGTCTTCGCGAAAGACTTTGCTATATCGTCATATATCCCATCAGGATTTGGCATTCTTGTATTCTGATGGACAGCAAATATCAGGTCATTTCCTTTTTGCTCAGGTGTTCTATATTCTGTAATTATCTTTTTATTCTTCTGTTCTGAGTTTTGACCTCTGTAGCATACTCTCCTTTTCCTATACTTGTAAGCTAGCCAAGATCTTAATTGTTGAGTAATCTCTTCTGTTAGAAACACGACCCTATCCGTTTTAGTTTTAGTGTATTCCCCTCTTACAAAAACTTGTGCTGGCTTGGATTCAAGGTCTATATCTTTAATGCGTACAGACAGTGCCTCTACAGCCCTAAATCCTCCGGCTGCCAAAAACATAACATATGTCTTTAATCGAATATCTGAACATGCATTCAGAATATCGGCGATATCTTCTTTAGATAATGCTTCTCTACTTTTCCTAACAACTTTGGGTAGCCTAACTTTTAATTTGAATTTTCTTGGACTGATGTCAATATCAGAATATTCAAGAAAGTTCTTTATAGTTATAACGTAGTTTTTCAGTGTATTTGGAGAAATACTGTGATTGGTATTTCTTTCCTTTAGATATCGAATATAATTACCCAGTACAATATATACGTCTATCTTACTTCGCATAATTCGTTTAACGATCTCATCTATATCTATGCCATAAAGTTCTGATACAAACATTTCAAATTTCTTTAGTCTTTCATTGTATTTGATTGCGGTTGATTCACCCATCATTGCCACATTTGTGAGGTATTTGGATACCAATGAATTTTCATTTTGGAGGAATGATTTGCTAAATGTCTTATTTGTATGAACTTTCAGTGTTGAGGATGATTTCAATTATTCTAAGTAATATTCAAATAAATCAACCTATTAAAGGTATTGTATTCGACGGCTTATATGCACTTCTAATCCATATAAACGTCTGGAAAAAAATCAAACTCGTATTCAATGGAAAACATGTGATACATCATCGGCCAGAAGGTTAGTTGGCAAGATCCGGGCACCGGAATAACAACAATATTTCAAGGACCCGAGAGGAAGATATCCCTTTTTTATAGAGAAACTCTGACCAATCGATAAAATCCGATTAGTGTGTTCAATTTGGCCTAGGCTAGAAGCTTGATAGTGATTCCAGGTGCGTACTGATATTAATTAGCGATAGTTTGTGCCGTTTTAATCAATATATTCGTGTAGCTTTGTAGCTAGAATCCGTTAGAAGTATGAGTAAAGCTCCTGACACTAATAAAAGTATAACTTGTATGGACTCTCGCTGTGCCTCCAGATGAAGCATTATGCTTGTATTTGTATCTAGTTATAGAAATTCCATATATTGATACATTATAACTAGTGCTGCTACCTACATAAGTTGCCGTATGTAGTCCAGCGGATTAATTACAACATGAGTTATTAATCTCCGGAGATGCCTCATACTTGTTGAAAGCCTGCCCGAGCATACGCACTAATAACCCCAGATGTAGCCATGATTATTAGCTATGGTGCAAAGAATAGATCCTATCCAAGACAATTCTTTTTGCTATCAGACCACAGGGTATGGGTGTGGCCCCTCATACTGCTCTAGAGCAGTTTGATTCTCGAATGTAACGAGATGTAACCTTAAGAATGCAAACTACAGGCATAACTTACGACGGATGAGCCCAACAATCTTTCCTGTGTTTCGATAAGGCATGATGCAAGAAAATCAAAGCGAGTCGAAAGAGTTTAGTCATGCGAAACCAAAAGCAAAATCAAATATATCCTAATACGACAATTTCAGATGATTTGTCTCGAAATGGCCTTGGCTGGAACAAGGATACGTCACTTCTAACTTTGGTAGTTATTATATTATTCTCCAGTATACTACTAGCTCGCAGCGTTCCCCATATCCTAGCGCAGACACAAAACACACGAGGATCGCAGCCTGCTATTATGGATCGAAGTCTAAAGGCCGAATTAATCTACGACGGACTTCGGAGCCCTACGAGCATGGCTTTTTTGGATCGTGACAAGATTTTGGTGTTAGAAAAAGATCAAGGCACAGTTCAAGAAATAGTAAACCGTACCAAATTGCCGCAACCAATTCTACGGGTCAATATTTCAAACGATGGGGAGCAGGGACTGCTGGGAATTGCTGTTGCTCAGCATCCTACAACTAAAGCTGGTGTTTCCAATATTTTCATATTTCTGTACTACACTGAAAATAAAGACGACACCTCTGTAGGGAATCGAGTCTATAGATATTCATTGATTGACAACAAGTTAGTTAACCCGAAGCTCATTCTTAGCCTACCTGCTGACCCTGGTCCATTTCATAACGGAGGTAAAATAGTCATTGGTCCTGACAAAAATGTCTATGCCGTAATTGGGGATCTTCTTAATCATAGGACTGAGGCCCAAAATGTGGCTTCCGGTGGACCACCAGACCTAACTAGTGGCATAATAAGAGCAACACAAGAAGGAGAGGCCGTGCCAAATGGTCCACTTGGTAACACTTATCCCTCGAATAGATATTATGCATATGGTATACGCAATAGCTTCGGTTTAGATTTTGATCCAGTCACCAAAAAATTATGGGATACAGAAAATGGTCCCAATTACGGTGATGAGATTAACCTTGTTGAGCCTGGCTTCAATAGTGGCTGGACTAAGGTACAAGGAATATGGACTCCACTAGGACCGATAGGCGGCGAAAATGCCGGCCCAGAAAACATTCACCCTTCCGACCTGGTCAACTTTGAAGGTAAAGGCAAATACAGGGCCCCAGAATTCGTTTGGTCGCAGACTGTAGCGCCCACCGCACTAAAATTTTTTAATTCCACTATGTTAGGCAAGCAGTACCAGAATGATCTTTTTGTAGGGGATTACAATAACGGCAACCTTTACCACTTCAAGTTAAACCAGAACAGAACAGAACTAGTACTTGGTGGTAAATTCGCTGACAAAATAGCCCAGACACCTGAAGATCTTGGTACCTTCATATTTGGCAACGGCTTTAGCGGAGGAATCACGGACCTACAGGTCGGACCAGATGGTTTCCTGTATGTACTTACGTTCAGCGGTTCAATTTACAGAATTACCTCAAATAATGGTCCAGGTTAAATCAAGGCCGCAAATACAGGATCCCGATATATCTACCACGTCCAATCTAAATTCTCGTGTAGTTCTTCTGAAATTGTATCTAGAACCCCTCCACAACTGTTCGCAGACGAGGCAATCTAAAAACCGCACCAACTCTCATTTTTCATTTTTACGATATCATGCGGATTTCGTAGGTAATCAAGCTGTTGCTGATTAGAATATCTTATATATTGAGCCTCAGCACCCGAACATTAGCAAGACGGAGCCTGGGAAGGATTACATGAGGGTAGAAAAGAGACATAAACTTCAGCTCTATTACGAGATACTCGTCGCTATCGAAGGGAAAATAAGTGAAGGAGGGTATTTGGCAGCTAAACCAACTCACGTACAACAAAGTACCCGCTTGTCTTACGATAAAATGATAAGCCATGTTCATGAATTAGAAAAAATGGGGATGATTGTTTATCGAGGAAACTTTCACCAAGGATTAATTTCGATAACACAAAAGGGCAAAACATTCGTTCAGCAATATGGCGAACTTGTTACTTTGATCGAAAGTGCAGGTTTATAGATGCATAGTATAGTCATTAATGCTTATTCATATTCATGCATCTACTTCTACCTGATGGTCTCTTAATCTAATAATATATCATTCTTGAGGCTCATTCAAAGCCATTGAAATTCATGCACGTTCAATAAAACAACTCAGGAGTTTTTTACCTGCCTCTTGAATATGTAAACAAATCATCAAATTTTCACAGGAACCTCATGCTGAGACAATGTGATGACAATATAGAGCTATACAAAAAACATCTTTGTCAGTGATGTCTATGGTGGCTTCGAGCCATTGTGTTTTGATTTAAGTCGTTTGTCCCAAACATGCCTGTGCTGTGATTAGAAGTAGAAGGTGAATTGATAATGCGATTGTTGTAGAAAATGTTCTGGACACCACTAGATTTCGGGTCTTGCGACGATATTCCAAAGTGTGTACAATTTTCGATTGTATTTGAGTAAAATCTGTTTCCAGAGGAGCCAAATGCAACACTAATACCGTACTGTGAGTTTGAAATCGTATTGTTATAAATACGGTTATTATTCGACTGTGAGACTAGGATGCCACCCACTTCGTTTGAAATCACATTGTTTCTAGCCACAGAGTTGATCATATTCCTGCTAAACATCATACCGGCTTTGTCGTTATGATAGAGTCTATTATTTTCAATCAAGATATTATAGCAATTCAACGAACATATTATTCCCTGGGCACCATTATCATGAACTAAATTATATCTAATTACCATGTCATGAGTTCCGGTATGAGGATCCAAGCCATAATTTGCATTGTTATAGACTTGATTACCTTGCAACACTAAAAAACTAACTCCACTTGAATAGAAACCAAAATAAAGATCGTGTATGCTATTGCCGCTTATCAAGCTCCCATTTCCCCCATAGTAGTTAAGGCCTCCTGAGCCTACATTAGATGTACTCCCACTCTCGTATCCTAAATATGCAATTTCAGAATTAGTTATATTTGTGGTGCCAGTTGCATCATGCTCAACTTTGATAAAAGGTCTGGGCGCCCCCAAATGGATTATGTAACCATTTGACGTCGCCCCCCTTGTCCCAGGAGCTACTGCCTCTCTTGAGCCATTAGTTATACTATAATAATTCGTTCTAGGATCCCACGAAGTTATCTTTACAGAATCAATGTTAAGTGTTCCATGTACATCTATGCTATATGGGTGCGTCATAACGCTTGGATTAGCTAATTCTGAGCTTATTTTCAGCCACTTTGTGTCCTTAGAATCAATCGAAAATAATGCCCCCTTCGCGATCACCAAGTTTGCGTTCAACAACCAAACACCACTTGGGTTCTGTCTTTCCAATATGGCTGAATCTCCTAAAATAGCTGCTACGTCTGAGAGTGTAGTAGTGCTGCGACAACTCACGACTATCGTATGGGTTAATGAACTGTAAGTGATGCAGCCCCTTGGACTATTGTTTGGCCCTTGGGAAGCAATTAAAGTATCGGCCTCAATAGATTGTCCCCGATTAGCGTGTATTTTGTTTTTAACCATTTTTACTTCGTGGACTGTCAACTGACCTTTTATAAAAATGGCATTTATGGGTGTAAGTAGGACGGTAAACAAGCTAATGGCGAACAGGATAAATGTTGCATTCTTATGCTGATCTTCCAAGCTGTTTTAAACAAAATAAGAGGAGAATATATATTTTTGAATTGTCGATAACAAGGAATAACAGGTTGATAGATTGTTTT